>NZ_JAYRTX010000008.1:0-54890 GCF_041919395.1 Albidovulum sp. | reverse complement strand
GCCCGACCGGCGCCAGCTACAAGCGGGCCGAGGACGGGATCGTCCTTGTCAACGAGGACGCCTGCATCGGCTGCGGGCTCTGCGCCTGGGCCTGCCCCTACGGTGCGCGCGAACTCGACGCGCAGGCGGGCGTGATGAAGAAATGCACGCTCTGCGTCGACCGCATCTACAACGACACCCTGCCCGAGGAGGACCGTGTGCCGGCCTGCGTGCGCACCTGCCCGACCGGCGCACGGCATTTCGGCGATCTCGCGGATCCGGAAAGCGCGGTCAGCCGGCTCGTCGCGGAGCGCGATGGCTACGACCTGATGCCGGAACTCGGCACGGCGCCGGTGAACAAGTACCTGCAGCCCCGGCCGAAGGGCGCGGCCGAGGCCCGGCCGCTCGCGCCTCTCCTCGACGTCAGGGCGACGGGCCTCGCCGGCTGGCTCGACCGGCTGCTGGAAAGGCTCTGAATGCATCCCGCGCCCTCGGTCATCCTCTTCACGACGCTCTCGGGCGCGGGCTTCGGCCTGCTCTTCGTGCTTGCCACCGGCGCCGTCGCGGTCTTCGGGCTCGAGGCGTTCCTCCTTTGGGGCCTTGGCTACCTGCTGGCAACCGCAGGACTTCTCGCCTCCACCTTTCACCTCGGACGTCCGGAACGGGCAATGCGCGCCTTCAGCCAGTGGCGGACGAGCTGGCTCAGCCGCGAGGCCTGGGCCGCGGCGGGGGCACTCCTCATGCTCGCGCCCGTGGCGCTGGCGGCGGTGTCTGGCGGCGGGCTGCCGCCGGCCTTCGGGCTCACCGGGGCCCTGGCCTGCCTTCTCGCCCTGCTGTCAACCGGCATGATCTACGCCCAGCTCCGCACGGTGCCGCGCTGGAACCACTGGACCACGCCCGCGCTCTTCTTCGCCTGGGCGCTTGCGGGGGGCACCATCCTCGCCGGGTTGCCCTATGCCGCCGCGCTTCTCTGCGCCGCGCTCGCGGTCCTGCAGCTTTTCGCCTGGCGCAGCGGGGACAGACGCTTCGCGGCGCGCGGCCACACACTCGCGACGGCCACCGGACTCGGGTCACGCGGTGTTGTCCGGTCCTTCGCGCCGCCGCACACGGGCCACAACTACCTGATGCGCGAGATGATCCACGTCGTCGGCCGCCGCCATGCCGCGAAGCTGCGGACCCTCGCACTTCTCCTCGGTGCCGTCATTCCCGCGATTCTCGTGGTGGCCCTGCCGTCCTCGTTGCCGGCACATGTCCTCGCCTTTGCGGTTCACCTTGCCGGGGCGTTCGCCGCCCGCTGGCTCTTCTTCGCCGAGGCCGAGCATGTGGTCGGTCTGTTCTACGGCGCGCGGTGACATCGCCTGCGGGATGTAAATTGACTAGACAATCAACAAAAAGCAGGCAGGATGTCGCCCAGGGGGAGTGGTCGGTCGCGATCGGGAATCGCCTTCGCCGGCGAACGCGGACGCTGCAGCGCCGAAAGTCGGACCGGGGCGGCGGCGCCCGCGCAGGGAGGGGGAGGCAATGACGAAGATCTCGAAGATCGAGACCTTCTCGGATGAATTCGTGTGCTTCACCCGCGTCATCTCCGAGGACGGTTCCTTCGGCTGGGGCCAGACCTCCACCTACAATGCCGACATCACCGCCCAGGTTCTGCACCGCCAGGTCGCGCCGCATGTCCTCGGGCAGGAAACCGGGGATATCCTCGGCCTCGTCCGCCGAGTGGAGGAGAAGGAGCACAAGTTCCCCGGCTCCTACCGCTGCCGGGCGCTGGCCGGGCTCGACACCGCGCTCTGGGACATGGCCGGGCGGCGCGAGGGCAAGCCGGTGGTGGAGCTTCTGGGTGGCCGGCCCGGCCGGCTCAGGGCCTATGCCTCGTCGATGAAGCGCGACATCTCGCCTGCGGACGAGGCGGCGCGGCTCTGCCGCTTGCGCGACGAGAAGGGCTTCGACGCCTTCAAGTGGCGCGTCGGCGCCGAGTGCGGCCACGACATCGACGAATGGCCGGGCCGGACGGAGGAGATCATCCCGACCGTCGCCCGCGCGCTCGGCGACGGGGCGGCCAAACTCGTCGACGGCAACTCCGGCTTCTCGCCCGGCCGTGCGATCGAGGTCGGCCGGATGCTCGAGGCCGAGGGCATCGGTCATTTCGAGGAGCCGTGCCCCTACTGGGAACTCGACCAGACGAAGGAAGTCGCCGACGCGCTTGCCATCGACGTGACCGGGGGCGAGCAGGACTGGGACATGATCGTGTGGCGCCAGATGATCGGGACGCGCGCCGTCGACGTGGTGCAGCCCGACGTGATGTACATGGGCGGCATCGCCCGCACGCTCCTGGTGGCCGGGATGGCGGCGGAGGCGGGCCTGCCGTGCACCCCGCACAGCGCCAACCTCTCGCTCGTCACGATCTGCACGATGCATCTTCTGGGCGCGATCCCGAACGCCGGAAAATATCTGGAATTCTCGATCGAAGGCGACGACTATTACCCGTGGCAGAAGGGGCTCTTCCGGGGTGACCCCTTCGCCGTCGAGGACGGCGAGGTGCGGATCCCCGAGGGACCCGGTTGGGGCGTGGAGATCAGCCCGGACTGGCTTGACCGGGCAACATACAAGGCGAGCGAAGTGGCGACCTGAGCGGCCCGCGATGCGGTGCGGACATGAGCGAAAAGCAAGAACCGACAACAGGGAGGAAGACATGAGAGACCATCTGACACGCGGCGGACTGAGCCGCCGGAGCCTGATCAAGGGCGCGACCGCGCTTGGCGCCGCCGGCCTGATCCTTCCGGCCGGCGTGCGGCGGGCTGCGGCCGAGCCGAAGCGTGGCGGCATCCTGAGAATCGCTCAGGCGGCAGGCAACACGACCGACGGCTACGATCCCGCGACCTGGGATTCACAGTTCGTGCAGGTCCTGCATACGGCGCGCTGCGGCTATCTGACCGAGATTGCGGCCGATGGCTCGCTGGTTGGCGAGGTCGCCGAAAGCTGGGAGGCGTCCGCCGATGCGGCCACATGGACCTTCAAGCTGCGTGAGGGGATCACCTATCACAGCGGAAAGTCCGTGTCGGGCGATGACGTGGTTGCCTCGATCAACCATCACCGCGGCCCCGACAGCAAGTCGGCCGCCAAGCCGATTGTCGAGCCGATTACCGACATCAAGGCCGACGGCAACACCGTGACCTTCACGCTGAGCGCGGGCAACGCCGACTTCCCGTTCATCATGTCGGACTACCACCTGCCGATCCTGCCCTCGGCGGACGGCAAGATCGACGCCACGACCAAGGACGGATGCGGCGGCTACATGATCGATTCGTGGGAGCCGGGCGTCGGTGCGAAGCTGACGCGGAACCCGAACTACTGGAAGCCGGGCCGGGCGTGGTTCGACGGGATCGAGATGAACGTGGTGCTGGATTCCGCGGCACGGCAGAACGCGCTGTTGACGGGAGAGGTCGACGTGATCGATCCGGTGGATCTTACCACCGTCGCGCTTCTGGAACGCGCGCCGGGGATCAAGATACTCAGCGTGGCCGGAACCCAGCACTACACCTTCGCGATGGACACGCGCGCCGACCCCTACAAGGATAACAATGTCCGCATGGCGCTGAAATACGCTCTCGATCGGCAGGAACTGGTAGACAAGATCCTTCAGGGCTACGGCACGATCGGCAACGACCATCCGATCGGTCCCAACCAGCGCTACTTCTATGCCGACCTGGAACAACACAGCTACGACCCGGACAAGGCGAAGTTCTACCTGAAGGAAGCCGGGCTCGACTCGCTGAGCATCCAGCTTTCCGCGGCCGACGCCGCCTTCACCGGCGCCGTTGATGCGGCGGTGCTGTTCTCGGAAAAGGCGGCGGCGGCGGGGATAACCCTCGAGGTCGTGCGCGAACCGAACGACGGCTACTGGGACAACGTCTGGTTGAAGAAGCCGTTCTGCGCCGTCTACTGGGGCGGCCGTCCGACCGAGGATTGGATGTTCTCGATGACCTACGCGACCGGCGTGCCGTGGAACGACACGTTCTGGTCAAACGCGCGGTTCGACGAGCTGCTTCTGGCAGCGCGGTCCGAACTCGACGAGGACAAGCGGCGCGAGATGTATCACGAGATGCAGTCGATCTGCGCAAACGACGGCGGGACCATCATCCCGATGTTCGCGAGCTACGTCATGGGTATGTCGGACAAGATCGGACACGAGGACAGGGTCGCGGGCAACTGGACGCTCGACGGGTTCCGCGCACTCGAACGCTGGTGGTTCGTCTGACGGTCCCGGCCCCGGCGTCCTGCGCCGGGGCCTTTCGCCCCTGACGGGGCCAAGCCGCAGGGAATTGCCGGCAAGACTGAGAAAGGGGGGCGCAGTTGTCCGACATATGGTCCATGATCGCCAGGCGGCTCCTGCTTGGCCTGCTCACGCTCTTCGTCATATCGCTCATCATCTTCGGCGCGACGGAACTCTTGCCGGGCGACCTCGCGCAGAACATCCTCGGCCAGTCGGCCACGCCCGAGACCGTCGCGGCCTTCCGCCGGGAACTCGGGCTCGACCTGCCGGCCCACACCCGCTACGTCAACTGGCTTCTGGGCGCGCTCCAGGGCGATTTCGGCACGTCGCTGGCCAACAAGCGGCCCATCGCCGATCTCATCGCCACCCGGCTGTCCAACACGCTTTTCCTCGCCGTCTATGCCGCGGCGCTCTCCGTGCCATTGTCGCTGATGCTTGGTATCCTTGCCGCGCTCTGGCGCAATTCGATCTTCGACCGAGCGGCGAACGCGCTCGCGCTGACCTCGATCTCGTTTCCCGAGTTCTTCGTGGCCTACATCCTGATCTTCGTGCTCGCCCAGTCCGGGCTTTTCCCCTCGATGGCGCGGATGGACCCCACGACGACCTTCTCCGAGGCGCTCTACCGCACCTTCCTGCCGGCGCTGACGCTGACGCTGGTCGTGACCGCGCACATGATGCGGATGACGCGGGCGGCGATCATCAACCTGCTGGCCAGCCCCTATATCGAGATGGCACGGCTCAAGGGCATGTCGCCCGCCCGCGTGATCCTGAAACACGCGTTGCCGAACGCGCTGGCGCCGATCGTCACCGTTGTCGCGCTGAACCTCGCCTACCTCATCACCGGCGTGGTCGTGGTCGAGGTGGTCTTCGTCTACCCGGGCCTCGGCCAGTTGATGGTCGACAGCGTCGCCAAGCGTGATTTCCCGGTCGTGCAGGCGGTCGCGCTCATCTTCGCTGCGGCCTACGTGCTTCTCAACCTCACCGCGGACGTGCTTTCGACGCTGTCGAACCCGCGGCTCATTCATCGCAAGTGAGGGGGCCCGCATGTCCGTCCTGTTCACGATCTTCTGGATCGCCGTCGCAGTGGTCGCCGCCATGGCGCTGGGATGGCTGTTTCGCTGGGCCGCCGTCGCCGCGAGCCGCGGCGAAGCACGCAGGGCGCTGAAGACGGCTCCGTTGGCGGCGAGCTTCGGAATGCTGGTGATCCTGATCTATGTTGTCGTCGCGCTTTTCGCTCCGCTGATCGCGCCCTACGCCGAACGCGAGGTGGTGGGGGCACAGTTCCTGCCCTGGGATGCGACGCATCCACTCGGCACCGACAACCTCGGCCGCGACATGCTGAGCCGTCTTGTCTACGGCGCGCGCAACACCGTGGGCATCGCCTTCGCCACCACAGCGCTCGCCTTTTTCGCGGGCTCGTTCCTCGGACTTCTGGCGGCGGCCGTGGGCGGCTGGCTCGATCAGGTTCTGTCGCGACTCGTCGATATCCTGATGGCGATCCCGGCGCTGATCTTCTCTCTCCTGCTGCTCACGATCTTCGGCACCTCGATCGTCACGCTTGTCCTGGTGATCGCGACAATCGACGCGACGCGGGTATTCCGGCTGGCGCGGTCGGTCGCGCAGAACATCGTGGTCATGGACTACATCGAGGCGGCGCGTCTCCGGGGCGAGGGGCTGATCCGGCTGATCTTCCGAGAGATCC
Organism: Albidovulum sp.; assembly: GCF_041919395.1. Classification (NCBI taxonomy): domain Bacteria; kingdom Pseudomonadati; phylum Pseudomonadota; class Alphaproteobacteria; order Rhodobacterales; family Paracoccaceae; genus Albidovulum; species Albidovulum sp. The sequence continues at coordinate 48,936 of NZ_JAYRTX010000008.1, read as the reverse complement.
TGCCCAACGCTCTGGCGCCTCTGGTCGCCGAGTTCGGCCTCAGGTTCTGCTTCGTATTCCTCGCCATATCGGCCCTCTCGTTCCTCGGCGTGGGCATCCAGCCCCCAACCGCCGACTGGGGCTCGATGGTGCGGGAAAACGCGACGCTGATCACCTTCGGCGATGTCACGCCGCTTCTGCCCGCCGGGGCCATCGCGCTCCTGACGGTTGCCGTCAACTTCGTGGTGGACTGGCAATTGCACCGCGCCAGCGGTCTGAAGGAGTGAGGCGATGAGCGAGTCATCCGCAAAGCCCGTCCTCCTGACCATGCAGGACATCCATATCGACGGCCGCTCCGGCGACACCTGGTCGCCGATCATCAAGGGAGTGGACCTGACGCTGCACCGTGGCGAGGTGATCGGCCTCATCGGCGAATCGGGCGCGGGCAAGTCCACGCTCGGCCTGGCCGCGATGGGCTTCACCCGCGACGGTTGCCGCATCTCGGGCGGCATGATCGATTTCGATGGGATCGACCTCCTCGCCATCCCGGAGCGCGAGCGGCGCGCGCTCCGCGGCAAGCGGATTGCCTACGTCGCGCAATCGGCGGCGGCCAGCTTCAACCCCGCCCACAAGCTTATCGACCAGTACTGCGAGGGGCCGGTGCAACACGGCGTCATGCCGCGCGAGAAGGCCGAGGCGGACGCGGTGGAGCTTTACCGCCGGATGCGGCTGCCGAACCCCGAGGAGATCGGCTTCCGCTACCCGCACCAGGTCTCGGGCGGGCAGTTGCAGCGGGCGATGACGGCGATGGCGATGTCGTGCCGGCCCGACCTGATCATCTTCGACGAGCCGACGACGGCGCTCGACGTGACGACCCAGATCGAGGTCCTGTCGGCGATCCGCGACATCGTCGCGCAGTTCGACACGGCAGCGATCTACATCACCCACGACCTCGCGGTCGTGGCGCAGATGGCCGACCGGATCAAGGTGCTCCTGCGCGGCGACGAGGTGGAGGAATCCGATACAAGGTCGATGCTCGCGGCGCCGAAGGAGGATTACACCAAATCGCTCTGGGCGGTGCGGTCCTACGCGCGGCCGGTGCAGCCGCCGGTCACCACGGGCGTGCCCGTCGTCTCGGTCCAGAACGTGACGGCGGGCTACGGGGCGGCGGACGTGCTGAAGAACATCGGCTTCGACATCCACGCCCGCCGCACGGTCGCGGTGGTCGGCGAGAGCGGGTCGGGCAAGTCCACGACGGCGCGGGTGATCACGGGTCTCCTGCCGCCGCGCCAGGGCCGGATCCTCTTCGATGGCCAGCCCTTGCCGCCGGACTACCGGCAGCGGAGCCGGGACCAGCTTCGCCAGGCGCAGATGATCTACCAGATGGCCGACACTGCGCTGAACCCGAAATTGCGCCTGCGCGAGCTGATCGGGCGGCCGGCGGAGATGTATCTCGGCCTGAAGGGCAAGGCGCTCACCGAGCGCATCCGGGACCTTCTGGCGTTGATCGAACTGGAGCCGGAAAAGTACATCGACCGGCTGCCGTCCGAACTGTCGGGCGGGCAGAAGCAGCGCATCGGGATTGCCCGCGCGCTGGCGGCCGAGCCGAAGTTCATCATCTGCGACGAGGTCACGTCGGCGCTCGACCAGCTCGTCGCGGAAGGCATCCTGAAGCTCCTCGACCGGCTCCAGTCCGAGTTCAACCTCGCCTACATGTTCATCACCCACGACCTCGCCACCGTGAAGGCCATCGCCGACGAGGTGGTGGTGATGCAGAACGGCCGGGTGGTTGAGCAGGGGCCGAAGGAAGAGATGTTCCAGCCTCCGCACGACCCCTATACCGAACTTCTCCTTTCCTCGGTGCCGGAGATGGACCCCGACTGGCTCACGCGGCTTCTGGCCGACAGGGCCGCGAGGCGCGCCGGGCAGGGCTGAGCAACGCCGATCCGGGGTAGCCTCGGCGTTCCGAATGCGCGAATGTCGGGGCAGGCATCGACTTCGGGGAGGGCGTCGCCATGAGGGCACTGATCGTCGAGAAGGGCGAGGACGGCGGCACTCGCGCCGCCGTGCGGGAGATCGCGGAAAGCCGCCTGCCCGAAAGCGAGGTGCGCGTCGCCGTCGAATACTCGACGGTGAACTACAAGGACGGGCTCTGCATCGGACCCGGCGGCGGGCTCGTGCGCAGCTACCCCCACATTCCCGGCATCGACTTCGCCGGCACCGTCGAACATTCCTCGGACCCGCGCTACGAGGCCGGCGACAAGGTCGTCCTGACCGGATGGCGCGTCGGCGAGGCGCATTGGGGAGGCTATGCCGAGAAGGCATCCGTCCGTGCCGACTGGCTGGTGCCGCTTCCTCCGGGGCTGACCACCCGCGCGGCGATGGCGGTGGGGACGGCCGGACTGACCGCGATGCTCGCGGTGATGGCGCTGGAGGATCACGGGCTGAAGCCCGGGCACGGACCGGTGCTCGTGACCGGGGCGGCGGGCGGCGTGGGCTCCGTCGCGACCGCGATCCTCGCGGGGCTCGGCCACGAGGTCGCGGCGGTGACCGGGCGGCCGGAGCAGGCGGAGTACCTGCGGGATCTCGGCGCGACGCAGATCGTACCGCGTGAGGATCTGTCGGAGGTGACGCGCAAGCCGCTCGAAAGCGAAAGCTGGGCAGGGTGCGTCGATGCCGTCGCCGGGGCAATGCTCGGCCGCGTTCTGAAACAGATGAAATACGGCACCTCGGTCGCGGCGGTGGGGCTTGCGGGCGGGGCGATGATCGAGGGCGCGATGGTCACGCCCTTCATCCTGCGCGGGGTCAACCTCCTCGGCATCGACAGCGTGATGCAGCCCTACGCCAACCGGCTCCGCGCCTGGCAGCGGATCGTCCGTGACCTGCCGATGGAGAAGCTGGAGGCGATGGTGGTGCCCGCGACACTTGCCGACCTGCCGCGGCTCGGGGCCGAAATCCTGAAAGGCAAGGTCCGCGGCCGCATCGTCGTTGACGTGCGGGCCTGAGCGGCACCGGGGATGCGGCGCGCGCGATGGATCGGCGCGGAAAGCGATGCTAGACTTTGCTCCGGCAAGGCGCTATGAGCGCAGCGCGTTAGCGCTAACATGAAGGAGCAGCGCGCATGGTCTCCAGGGTCATTCCGGTCGATCCCTTCGACCTCGTGGTGTTCGGCGGCACCGGCGACCTTGCCCGGCGCAAGATCCTGCCCGGCCTCTACCGTCGCTACCTGGCCGGCCAGATTCCCGAAACGTCGCGGATCGTCGGCGCCGCGCGCGGCGAGATGGATGACGCAGGTTTCCGCGCCTTCGTCGCGGACGCCCTGGGCGAATTCCTGCCCGAGGCGAAGCGCGATGGCGAGACCGTGGGCAAGTTCCTCGGCCATCTCCACTACGTCCCGGTGGATGCGAGGGGCGAGGGCGGTTGGGCCGACCTCGCGCGCCTCGTCCGCCGCGACGTCGTGCAGGCCTTCTACTTCTCTGTTGCCCCGGCGCTCTTCGGCGATCTTGCCGAGCGGCTCCACCGCTTCGGCATCGCGGCGCCGCACGCGCGGATCGTGGTCGAAAAACCCTTCGGCCGCGATCTGGAGAGCGCGCGCGCGCTGAACGCGACGCTCGCCGAGCATTTCGACGAGGGCCAGATCTACCGGATCGACCACTACCTCGGGAAGGAGACGGTCCAGAACCTGATGGCGGTGCGTTTCGCCAATATCCTGTTCGAGCCCTTGTGGAACGCCCGCCATGTCGATCACGTCCAGATCACCGTGGCCGAGACCGTGGGCGTCGGCGGGCGCGGAGCCTACTACGACAGGTCCGGCGCCATGCGGGACATGGTGCAGAACCACCTGATGCAGCTTCTCTGCCTCATCGCCATGGAGCCGCCCTACCGCTTCGATCCCGACGCCGTGCGCGACGAGAAGCTGAAGGTCATCCATGCGCTGCAACCGGTTCCTGTCGAGGACATCGTCCGCGGCCAGTACCGCGGCAGCGCGAAGAAGGGACCGGGGGGCGAGCCATCCTATGTCGAGGACGCCGAAAACCCCGCGTCGCGGACCGAAAGCTACATCGCGATGAAGGCGGAGATCGCCAACTGGCGCTGGAAGGGCACGCCCTTCTACCTGCGCACCGGCAAGAAGCTGCGCGCCCGCGCCTCGGAAATCGCAGTGGTCTTCAAGGAAGTGCCGCATTCGATCTTCGGCGAGGAGGAGGGATGGCGCGAGAACGTGCTCTCCATCCGGCTCCAGCCGAACGAGGGGATGACCTTGTCGGTGATGATCAAGGAACCGGGGCCGGGGGGGATGCGGCTGACCGAGGTGCCCCTGGACATGTCCTTCGCCGAGGCGCTCGGCGAGGAGGGCGCCGACATTCCCGACGCCTACGAACGGCTGATCATGGACGTGATCCGCGGCAACCAGACCCTCTTCATGCGCGGCGACGAGGTGGAGGCGGCCTGGGCCTGGAGCGATCCAATCATCGCCGGATGGGAGGCGCGGGGCGACCGGCCGAAGGGCTACGATCCCGGCTCCTCCGGGCCCGAGGATGCGCTGATGCTCCTGCACCGTGATGGCCGGCGCTGGCGCGAGATCCGGGAATGAGCGTCGGCCCGGCGCCCCGCACCGAAGGGGAGAGATGACCCATGGAAATCGTCGAGTATCCCGACCGCGAACTGATGATGATCGCTCTGGCCGACCGGCTGGCAAGCGAGCTTGCGACGGCGGTCCGGGGCAAGGGCAGCGTGAGCTTCTGCGTCCCGGGCGGTACCACTCCGGGGCCGGTCTTCGACACGCTTTCGGGCATCAGCATCGACTGGGACCGCGTCACGGTGTTCCTGAACGACGAACGCTGGGTGCCGGAAAGTCATGAACGGTCGAACGCACGGCTGGTGCGGCAACGGCTTCTGACCGGACGCGCCGCCGCGGCGGCCTTCGTGCCGCTTTATGCCGATACGCCCGAGCCGGAACAGGCGCTTGACGCGCTGACCGAGGCGCTTTCGCCCCACCTGCCAATCGATGTACTGCTGCTCGGCATGGGGGCCGACCTGCACACTGCTTCGCTTTTCCCCGGCGCCGACCGGCTGGCCGAGGCTTTGGCACCCGACGCGCCGGTCCTGATGGCGCTCAGGGCCCCGGGCGCGGGCGAGCCTCGGGTGACGCTGACGGCGCGTGTCCTGGCCGATGCGATGGCCTGCCACATCCTCATCACCGGGGCGGAAAAGCGTGCGGCCCTCGACCGCGCGCGGGGACTTCCGGCCGAAGATGCGCCGGTAAATGCCGTGCTGACGAACGCAACCGTCCACTGGGCGGAATGAACCGGACAGGAGACACCTCGGAATGAGCCTCTGGGACGACCTCGGATATCATCATGCCGCCCATGCCGACCGGCCGATCCTTTCGCTCTTCGAGGGGGCCGACCGGGCGCGGCATTTCTCGATCCGTGCCGACGGTCTTCTCTTCGACTACTCCAAGACCGGGATCGACGCCCACGCCCGCGACCTGCTGATCCGGCTCGCCGAAGGCGCGGGCGTGGCCCAGCGGCGCGAGGCGATGTTCTCGGGCGCGAAGATCAACGAGACGGAGGGCCGTGCCGTCCTCCATACGGCGCTGCGCAGTCCCGAAGGGCGAGTGACCGTGGACGGCCGCGACGTGATGCCGGAGGTCCGGGCAACCCGCGCCCGCTGCGAGGCCTTCGCCCGCGATTTGCGCGACGGGCGGTTCACCGGGCAGGGCGGGCGCATCACCGATGTGGTCAATATCGGCATCGGCGGGTCCGACCTCGGCCCGGCGATGGCGGCGACAGCACTTTCGCCCTATGCCGATGGCCCGCGCGCGCATTTCGTCTCGAACGTGGACGGCGCGCATGTCCATGACGTGCTGGCCCCCCTGAACCCCGAGACGACGCTTGTGATCGTCGCCTCCAAGACCTTCACGACCATCGAGACGATGACCAACGCGGAAACCGCGCGAAAATGGATGGCAGCCAAGGTCACCAGCCCGGCCGCGCAGTTCGCCGCCGTCTCGACCGCGCTCGACCGGACCGCCGCCTTCGGGATCGACCCTTCACGCGTCTTCGGCTTCGAGGACTGGGTTGGCGGCCGCTATTCGATGTGGGGCCCGATCGGACTTTCGCTGATGATCGCCATCGGGCCGGATCACTTCCGCGCCTTCCTTGCCGGCGGGGCGGCGATGGACGCGCAGTTCCGCGACGCACCCTTCGCCGACAACCTGCCCGTGATGCTGGCGCTCGTCGGCATCTGGCACAACCAGGTCTGCGGTCACGCCACCCGGGCCGTCCTGCCCTACGAACAGCGCCTGGCCCGGCTGCCGGCCTACCTCCAGCAACTGGAGATGGAATCGAACGGCAAGCGCGTGGCGATGGACAGCAGCGACCTTGCCATCCACTCCGGCCCGGTGGTCTGGGGCGAGCCCGGAACCAACGGTCAGCACGCCTTCTACCAGTTGATCCACCAGGGAACGCGGGTGATCCCCTGCGAGTTCCTTGTAGGCCGCGAGGGCCACGAGCCCGACCTGACCCACCAGCACCGCCTCTTGGTGGCCAATTGCCTCGCCCAGTCCGAGGCGCTCCTGCGGGGCCGCTCGCTCGACGAGGCGCGGGCGATGATGGCGAAGAGGGGTCTGTCTGACGCGGACCTCGACCGGCAGGCGCGCCACCGCGTCTTTCCCGGCAACCGGCCCTCCACGACGCTGGCCTACGACAGGCTGACGCCCTTCGTCCTTGGTCAGATCGTCGCCCTTTATGAACACCGGGTCTTCGTCGAGGGTGTGATCCTGGGCATCAACTCCTTCGACCAGTGGGGCGTGGAACTAGGCAAGGAGCTTGCTCTGGCGCTGGAGCCGATCCTGTCGGGCCGCGAAACGGCGGAGGGCAAGGACGGCTCTACCGCGATGCTGGTCGAGTACCTGCGCTGACGGCGCTCAGCCCTCGGCCAGGCGCCGGGCGCAGCCGGCAAGCGCGGCGTAGTCGTCCTCGATGATCGAGACGGGAAATGCCGCCGCAAGGGAGGAGAACCGCCCCTTTTCGCGGAAGGCTGCGGCAAATCCGAAGCGCTCGTAGTGCGCGGTGAAGGCGCGCGCCACGCCGCCGATCAGGTGGATGCCGCCGAAGGGCAGGTGGATGAGCGCCAGGTCGCCCGCAACCGTGCCGAGAAGCCGGACGAAGGCGGCCCCGGTCGCCTCGGCCACCGGATCGTCGCACCGGCCGATGGCCGCCATGATCGCAGAGGCATCGAGGCCGTCGTCCCGCCCGGCTTCGCGCGCGGCCCAGGCATGGAGCCGCTCCAGCCCGCGCCCCGAAAGCACGTCCTCCACCCCGGCGAAACCGTGCGCGGTCTCGACGAAGCGCATCAGGCTGAGGTCGGCCGCGCTGCGGACGGGAAGTGTCGCATGGCCGCATTCCGATGCGGTGACGAGGCGCCCGGCCGGGCCGTCATGAACCACCGCCGCATTGAAGCCGGTCCCGACGCCGATGACGAGCTGTGGCGAGGCGGCCCGCAGGGGTTCCGCCGTGCCGACGAGCGGCCGGAGGCAGTCGGCCGCGATATGGCCGAGTGCGTGGCCCTGCGCCTGAAGATCGTTGATCACCGCGACGTGCTCGGCCCCCGTGGCGGTGGCGAGTGCGTTGCGGTCGATGGTCCAGTCCAGGTTGGTGAGCCGTGCGACGCCATCGTCCACCGGCCCGGCGACAGCGGCACAGGCGCCCGCGATCTCGGGGCTGCCTGCCTCTGCGAGATAGGTCCTGAGGATCGGGACGAGTCCGGCATTGCCGGCGTTGGCGAAGCGGCGGATCGACGCGGGATCGACCGCGCCGCCCTGCGCGAGCGCCACGCGGGTATTGGTGCCGCCGACGTCCGCGACGAGGGAAAGGGGCTGGGCCATTCGCGTCATCCTGCCGGGTTGGCCCAGGGGGCCGCTACCCGGTGATAGGACGCTTTCGGGGTGGGCTTCAAGCGCGGCGACCGCGGCGCTGCCGGTCAGCCCGGCCAGATCAGCGTCATGGCGACGGTGAAGCCGGCGATGACGAGGAGGAAGGCCGAGGAGAGGCCCACGGCCAGCAGCGTGGCGGCCTGCCACGTGAGACGCGCGACGGGGGCGTGAAGCCCGCGGACGGCGGCGGGAAGGCGAGTCGCTTTCATGGTGCCATTAGGCCGGCGTTAGGTTTCCCCAAGCTTAATGCGTTCATGATAATCGTTTCGGCCGATGCGGCAAGCGACCTCTGGCGGGCGGGCCCCATGCCCCTGCAGCAGAGCCTTGCCTATGGTGCCGTGCTGGCGCGCTTCGGTGCGACCGTGGAACGGGTGGGGATCGTCGCGCCTTCGGGCGCGCGCGGGCGGGCGCAGGTGATCGCGCGCCGCGTCGGTCCCCTCGGGCTTCGTCTGCTGTCGCGCGGCCCGGTCTGGGTCGCGGCGCCGTCGGCGGCGGATCTGGAGACGGAGGCGGGGCTGGCGCTCCGCGCTCTCGGTCGGCGGTTCCGCCCGCTCGTCGCCACGCCCGAGATTGCCGGGCCGGGGCTGCCGCTCGTCACGCCCGGCCACCGCGCGCTGCTCGACCTGGCGGCGGAGCCGGGCCTGCTGCGGTCGCGGCTGGCGCCGAAATGGCGCAACCGGCTCGTCCGGGCCGAGGGCGCCGGCCTTGATCTGCGCCTCTCCTGGCCGGACGCTCCGACGGTCGCCCGGCTTCTGGCCGGGGATGCAATCCAGCAGAAGGCGCGGGGCTACCGGGCGTTGCCGGCGCGCTTCACCGAGGCGTGGATTGCCCGCGATCCCCGTTCGGCCCTCCTGGCCGAGGCGCGTCTCGGGGCGGTGCGGGTGGCGGCGATGCTGTTCCTGCTCCACGCGCCCTGGGCAACCTACCACATCGGGTGGGCGGGCGCGGCGGGTCGGCAGGTTCATGCGCACGCGCTTCTCTTGTGGCGGTCGATGCTGCATCTGCGCGATTTGGGGTTCTCCACACTCGACCTCGGCGACGTGAACACGGAGGATGCGCCGGGCCTCGCGCGGTTCAAGATCGGCACCGGGGCGCGGGTGGCGCCGCTCGGCGCAACGGTGCTGCTGCCGTTCCTGTAGCCGCGGCTAGAGTCCGCGCGCGTCGAAGACGAAGCCGAGGAGGTTCAGGAGAACCTGCGCCGCAAGGATGGCGGTCGAGCCGGTCGGGTCGTAGTCGGGCGCCACCTCGACAAGGTCGATCCCGACGATGTCGTGCGCCCGCGCCACGCCTTGCAGGATCTCCAGCACCTCGTAGTAGAGAAAGCCGCCGTGCGAGGGCGTGCCGGTCCCCGGCGCTATGGAGGGGCAGAAGCCGTCGATGTCGATGGTGACATAGAGCCGCGCGTCCCTGGGGATGCGCGCCAGAACCCCCGCCACCCCGAGCTTGCGCACCTGCCGGACGGAGAGGATGTCGGCCCCCATCGCGCGGGCCGCGTCGTAACCCTCCCTCGCGGTCGACGAGACGTTCCGGATTCCGAGTTGCGTCAGCCCCGTGACATGGGGCCTTTCCGCCGCGCGGCGCATCGGGTTGCCGTGGCCATGCCGGACGCCGTGGCGCTCGTCGACGAAATCGAGATGGGCGTCGATCTGCAGGATGTGGATCGGACCCTCACCATCGAAGGCGCGGATGCAGGGAATGTTCACCGAATGGTCGCCACCGATCACCACGGGAAGCGCGCCCGCCTTCAGGATCGCGCGCACCCCCGTCTCGATGTTGGCGTGGCTCCTTTCGGTGTCGGTGTGCACGATGTCGGCGTCGCCGATGTCGACGATGCGGACGGACGGGCCGAGATAGGTGCGGTCGTCCTCGTGGTCATAGGCGCCCGCGTGGCCGAAGGAGAAGAGCGTGGAGGCTTCGCGCACCGCGCGGGGTCCGAACCGGGCGCCGGGGCGGAACTGGGTGCCGAAGTCGAAGGGCGCGCCGAGGATCGCGGCATGGGCGTCGATGCTCGACCAGTCCTCGACGTAGGGCCGCTTGCCGAAGGTCGAGATGCCGACGAAGGGCAGATTGAGCCGCCCGCTTTCGTATCCGTGTCCGGTCATGCCGCGCCTCCCTCTTCGCGGTCAGGGTGGCGCGGTCCGATGCCGGCCGCAAGGGGCCTATTCGGCGGCGATCTTGATCACCGGCTCCATCGCGGCGAACTCCGCATCGGAAAGGTGGCACTTGATCTGGTGCCCGCCCGCGAGCATCCGCACGGGCGGCACCTCGCGCTCGCAAAGACCGCCGGGAACCTTCGATTTCCAACGGCAGCGGGTCTGGAAGGGGCAGCCGGGCGGCGGATTCATCGCCGAGGGGATGTCGCCTTCCAGCACGATGCGCTTCTTCTGCACATGGGTATCGGCGATGGGCACGGCCGAGAGGAGCGCCTCGGTATAGGGGTGGTAGGGCGGCGAGAAGACCTGATCGGTGGTTCCGAGTTCGACCACATGGCCGAGATACATCACCATCACCCGGTCGGAGAGATAGCGGACGATGGAGAGGTCGTGCGAGATGAAGAGGAGCGTCGTGCGGTTCTTGCGCTGGATCTCCATCAGAAGGTCGGTGACGGCCGCCTGGACCGACACGTCGAGAGCCGAGACGGGCTCGTCGGCGACGACGATCTTGGCACCGCCGGCGAAGGCCCGCGCGATGCCGACGCGCTGTTTCTGGCCGCCCGAGAGCTGGCGCGGCATGCGGTCGGCGAAGGCGCGGGGCAGTTTCACGAGGTCGAGGAGTTCCAGCATCCGCTTGTGCCGGTCGGCATCCGTCGCGCCTTCGCCGAAGATTTCCAGCGCGCGGATGATCTGCCGGCCAACCGTCATCGAGGGGTTGAGCGTGTCGAACGGGTTCTGGAACACCATCTGCACGCCCGAGACGGTCTCGGTGTTGCGGCTCTGGATCGGGGTTGACTGGATTTCGTTGTCGTAAAGCAGGATCTGGCCCGAGGTCGCGGTCTCGAGCCCCATGAGCACCTTCGCGAAGGTCGACTTGCCGCAGCCCGACTCGCCCACGATGGCGAGCGTCTCGCCCTCGTGCGCCTCGAAACTCAGCGTCTCGTTGGCCCTCACGACGCGGGTCTCGCCGCCGCCGAAAAGCGCGTTTGGCGAGACCTCGTAATACTTCTTCAGGTCCTCCATCTTGAGGACCACCTTGCCGATGGGCGTCTTCTCCGCAGTCTTCGCGGCCTTGGGGGGCGCGGCCCAGTCGATTTCCGACACGCGCAGGCAGCGCGTCTCGTGCCGGTCGTGGCCCGGCACCGCGGCCATCGGGATATCGCCGGCGTCGCAGCGACCGGCAACGAAATAGTCGCAGCGCGGGCCGAAGTTGCAGCCCGGCGGGCGTTCGTGGGGCAGGGGGAAGTTGCCGGGAATGGCGATGAGGGGCCGGGTCGTCTTGTCCGCGCCCGGCAGCGGGATCGAGCGGAAGAGCGCCTGGGTGTAGGGGTGCTGCATCTTGTCGAAGACATCGGTGATCGAACCGGTCTCCACCGCCTCGCCGGAATACATCACGCAAAGCCGGTTGCAGGTGTCGAGCACGAGGCCGAGGTTGTGCGAGATGAAAAGCATCGAGGTGCCGTACTTCTTGCCGAGGTCCTTGACGAGATCGACGACCGCTGCCTCGACCGTCACGTCGAGGGCGGTCGTCGGCTCGTCGAGGATGAGGAGCGCGGGCTTCGACATCAACGCCATGGCGATGACGATGCGCTGCTGCTGGCCCCCCGAAAGCTGGTGCGGGTAGGAGCGCAGGATGCGCTCGGGGTCCGGCAGGCGGACGTCGGCGACGACTTCGAGCGCGCGCTTCCAGGCCTCGTCCTTGCCGATACCCTCGTGGATCATCGGCACTTCCATGAGCTGCTGGCCGATCTTCATCGCCGGGTTCAGCGAGGCCATCGGCTCCTGGTAGATCATCGCGATCTCGGAGCCGCGGATGCCGCGGAGTTCCTCCTCGGTCATCGTCGTCAGGTCGCGGCCCTTGAAGCGGATCGTGCCGCCGGTGATGCGGCCGTTCTTGCCGAGGTCGCGCATGACGGCGAGCGCCACCGTCGACTTGCCGCAGCCCGATTCGCCCACCAGCCCCATCGCCTCGCCGGGCTGGACCGTGCAGGAGAAGTCCATGACCGCCGGGATTTCCCTCAGCCGCGTGAAGAAGCTGATCGAGAGGTTCTCGATCTCGAGGATCGGGCCGTCATAGTCCCACTTGGTCATGGCCTGTCTCCCTTTGGGTCGGGCGGGGGGATCTGCCCCCGGACACCCGCGGCATTTGCGGCAAGATGAAAGCAGGGGTGCCGCATCTTGTCAGTCCTTCAGGCTTTCCTCGCGCAGACCGTCGGCGAGGAGGTTGAGGCCGAGCACCATGCTCATCAGCGCGATCGCGGGCACGATCGCGGGGTGCGGCGCGATGGTGAGGAGCTTGCGCCCGGCGTTGATCGTCGAGCCCCAGTCCGGGCTTTCGGGGGAAAGCCCGAGGCCGAAGAAGCCGAGCGTGCCGAGCAGGATCGTCGTGTAGCCGATCCTGAGGCAGAAATCGACGATGAGCGGACCGCGGGCGTTCGGCAGAATCTCCCAGAGCATGATGTACCAGGGCCGTTCGCCCCGGGTCTGGGCCGCCGCCACATAGTCGCGCGTCTTGATGTCGAGCGTGATGCCCCGGACGATGCGGAAGACGGTGGGCGCGTTCACGAAGACGACCGAGACGAAGACGATGAGGATATTGCCCGGCACGTGGATGATGTCTGCAGCTTCGGGCAGAAGCGCGACCTTCGTCCCTGCCTCGCCGACGAGCGCGAGGTAGATGTAGCCGCCGAGGACGAGGATGACCGCAAGGACCTTCGTGCGGAAGGCCGGCGTCACGTAGTAGCGCGAGTTCACGAGGACCGCGAGGAAGACGAGCGGGAAGAGGAAGAGCACGATGGCGAGATACTGCGGCAGGCCTGTCGCCGCGATTTCCGGCGTGACGAGGAGGTAGAAGAGCAGGATCACCGGGAACGCGAGGATCAGGTTGGCGAGGAAGGAGAGCACGGTGTCGAGCCGCCCGCCGTAGTAGCCCGCAGGCAGGCCGAGCGTGATCCCCGCCATGAAGGCGAAGAGCGTGGCGAGGGGGGCGATGGCGATGACGATGCGGCTCCCGGCGACCATGCGGCTGAAGACGTCGCGGCCGAGGTGGTCGCCGCCGAGGAGATACCAGGCCGTGCCGTCCGGGACGGCGCTGCCCGGCGGCTTGTTCTTCATCTGGCTGATCTGGCTCAGCACGTCGTGGGTGACGATGAGGTCGGAGAAGAGGGCGGTGAAGACCCAGAACATGACGAGGCCGAAGCCGACCATGCCGATGGTGGAGTCGAAGAGCCGTCCGTAGAGGCCGAGCCGGCGCCGGTAGCGGGCCGAGACGGCGAAGGTCAGCACCAGCGCCAGCCAGACCGGCCAGAACCGCAGGAGGAGGGTGAGCAGGATCGTGCCCCAGCCAATGGCGTCCATGTCAGCTGATCCTGATGCGGGGGTTGAGGAAGACGTAGCCCACGTCGGAGATGAGCTGCGTAACGAGAACGACGGCCACGGCCACGACCGAGCAGCCGAGGAGGAGCTGGATGTCGTTGTTGCCCGCCGCCTGCACCAGTGTCCAGCCGAAGCCCTTGTAGTTGAACAGCGTCTCGACGATGACGACGCCGTTCAGGAGCCACGGAAACTGCAGCATGATCACCGTGAAGGGCGCGATGAGCGCGTTCCTGAGCGCGTGCTTCATCACGACGCCCCCGAACGACACGCCCTTGAGCCGCGCGGTGCGGATGTACTGGGCCGTCATCACCTCGGTCATCGAGGCGCGGGTCATCCGGGCGATGTAGCCGACGCCGTAGAGTGCGATGGTCAGGACCGGCAGGAAGAAATTGTCGAAGGTCACGCCGTCCATCGCGGCGGTGGCGGTGCCCTTGAACCACTTCAGCCCGACCGCCGACGACGCGAAGACGAAGATGAGGATGACGCCCGAAACGTACTCCGGCGTGGCCGTGGAGGCGATCGAGAAGGTGGAGAGCGAGCGGTCGAGCTTCGATCCCTCGCGCATCCCCGCGAGGACGCCGATGAGGAGCGAGGCGGGCACCATCAGCACGATGACCCAGAACATCAGCACACCGGTTAGACTGAGGTGATAGCGGAGCTTCTCTCCGACCGGCGCCTTGAAGAAGCTGGAGTAGCCCCAGTTGCCCTGCAGGACGCCGCAGAAGCGCGGCGCTTCGGCCGGATCGACGCCGGGGGTGAGACAGCGGCCGGTCGCCTTGCCGTCCTCCTCCCGGGTCCAGCCGGGCACGACGCCCAGCCATTCGCCGTAGCGGACGAGGAGCGGTCGGCCATGGCCGTTCTTTTCGAGCCAGCTCGCGACCTCGGCGTCCGAGATGCGGCTGCCGGCCTCGGACTTGGCGAGCTTTTCGAGGTTCGGCGGCAGGTTGGTGAGGAAGAAGACGACGAACGTCAGACAGAGTGCAGTCAGCACCATCGTCAGGACGCGCCGCATCAGAAACAGGGCCATGGTCTACCTCGTCCGTCCGTCCGCCCGGGTCGGGGGCAGGTACGCGGGGGAGCCGGGTGAAGCCGCGAGGGGCGCGCAGTCGGCGCGCCCCGGTTTCGGCCGGATCAGGCGGCGAGCCACCACTTGTAGTGGTGATGCTCGAAGGTCGGGTGCATGTCCGCGCCCTTCACGTTCTCCTTGTAGTGGCGATAGATCGACCGCCAGTAGGGCTGGATGAGAACGCCTTCGTCCTGCATGATCTTCTCGAGCTTGGCCATGACCTCGCGCCGCTTGTCGGCATCCGCGATGGACATGGCTTCCGACAGGAGTGTGTCGAACTCGGCGTTCGCAAAGGCCGTCTCGTTCCAGGCCACGCCGGACTTGTAGGCCAGCGCGAGGATCTGGACGCCGAGCGGGCGCATGTTCCATTCGGTCGAAGAGAACGGATACTTCGTCCAGTCGTTCCAGAAGGTCGAGCCGGGCAGGATGGTCCGCTTGATCTTGATGCCGGCATCGCGGATCTGCGCCGCCACCGCGTCGCAGGAAGCCGCCTGCCAGCCGTCGTCGAGCGAGATGAGCTCGAACTCGGTTTCGGCATGGCCGGCCGCGTCGATCATCTCCTTGGCCTTCGCCGGATCGACGACAAGCGGGTCCAGCTTGGCGTATTCCGGGTGGATCGGGCAGACGTGGTGATTTTCCGCGACCGAGCCGAGGTTGGCGTAGCCGAGTTCCAGCACCACCGCGTTGTCCACGGCCGTCTGCAGCGCCTTGCGGACGTTCACGTCCTTGTAGAGTTCGGCATCCTGGTTGAACCGGACGGCGAGCGTCGCCGCGGTGATCGCCTCGGACTTCGGCCAGCCGAGCCCGTCGAAGACCTCGACGAAGTCGCCGTCCGTGCGGTAGGTGATGTCGATCTCGTCCGCTTCGGCCGCAGCAAGGAAGGCAGAGGGATCAGTGCCGAGGTCGATATACTCGATCCGGTCCAGATACGGGCCGCCGTAGACTGCGGTGCCCCACCAGGTATGGTCGGGATTGCGGACCAGGACCTGCTTGACCCCCACCTCGTTCGATTCCGGCAGGTAGGCGCCGGTGCCGATCGGGTTCGCGGAGGGGTCGCCGTTGTCATAGGACTGGTGGACGACCGCGGCCGGATAGTCGGCCATCCCGACGATGATGGTGATGTCGGGCGCCGGCAGCGTCAGTTTCACCGTGTGGTCGTCGACCTGGGTGATGGCGCCGTCGCGCGCCTTCTTCGTGTTCTCGTCCACGAGCCCGCCCATCCGCGCGGCCATGGAATTGCCTTCCACGCCGGCATCGCACCAGCGCATGATGTTGTGGACGACATCGGCGGCCGTGAAGTCGTCACCGTTGTTCCACTTCACGCCCTGGCGCACCTTCAGCGTGTATTCCGTGGCGTTGTCGTTGATTTCCCAGCTTTCGAGCAACATGCCCCTGATCGAGCCGTCGATCTCGTACTCGACCATGTAGTCGAGCCAGCCGCGGCCGAAGTTCGCCAGTTCCGACCAGTCCCAGGTGCGCGGGTCCTTCTGGGCGCGCGTTTCCATCTGCATCCGGAGCGTGCCGCCGGCAACCGGCGTTTCCTGCGCGCGGGCCGGCGCGTCAAGACCCAGGAGGCCGTAGGCCGTGGCGCTGGCGACGCCAAGCGCCGAGGCCCGGGTCAGGAACTCGCGCCGGCTCATCGTTCCGGCGGCGACTTCGGCGGCATAGCTGAGTGCCGCCGGGTGAATCCGTGCGGGCATGTGGTGTTGGGTCATCGCTTCGTCTCCCTGTGAAGTGACGTATCTTGTTGTCGCGCCGGTGGACCGGCGTCTCTTTGCGCATGCACCTGCTTGCCCGGGCATATGCGCACCGATTTGGCGCACCCGTCAATGCCTGAAAACGGCATTCGCGGCACGTTTACGTCATTCTTAACGGGGTGCCGCCCGCGGATCAACCCGCACGGCGGAAGGCCGAGGGCGTCTTTCCGGCGCGGTGCTGGAAGGCGCGGGTGAAATAGGCCGCCGAGGTGAAGCCGAGCGCCTCCGCGATGCGGGCAATGGGCAGCCTGGTCTCGCTGAGCATCATCCGCGCCTCGAAGATCACCCGGTCGTGGAGAAGATCGGAGGCGGAGCGGCCGCAGGTCTGGTTGCAGACGCGCGTGAGATGCGTGGGCGTCACGCCGAGCGCCCGGGCGTAGTCGGACACGCCCTTGCCCGAGCGGAACTCGCCCTCCAGAAGCTCGGTATAGCGCGCGGCGAGCCGGCGGGCGGCATCGGGTTTCTTGCCGTCCAGAGCGGTCTCGCCATTTCGTTCCAGCCAGACGCCGAGAAGCCCGAGGTGATGGCGCGCCGCGCGCTCGGCGCCCGGCCTTCCGCTTTCCAGTTCGCGCTGGATGTTGTCGATCAGGCCGGAGAGTTCCGCCTGAGGGCCGACCTCGCGCACCCTGAGGTGGAGCGGCACCGCCGGCAGGTCGAGCGTGCAGCCGCGACCGAAGAAGACAGCGTTGCCATAGGACTGCGGACCGGCCTCGTAGCCGTACATCGTGCCGGCGGGAATGAATACGGCGTTGTGGGCGCCGTAGCCGCGGGTCACGCCGCCCACGGTGATCCGGCCCTGACCGCGGGTGAACCACAGGAGCAGCGGCTCGGAGATCGAGCGCATCGCCTCGATCCGCCAGCGCCCGCCGGCCGCGAGCCGGGCAAGCGGCACGACCCGCACCGGTGTCGTCGCCGGGGCCTCGGGAATGGCAGGAAGCGCACGGGCCACAGGTGCACCGGCCTTGGGCGCGCCCTTGGAGGCGGCCGTCTTGCGGCCTTCGGGTTTCGCGCCTCCAGCCGCCTCCGGCGCCTGGGGTTCCGCCGGTCGGTCGGAGAACTGCGACAGGGGCGTGCCGGAAAAAAGCTTCACGGGCGGTTCCTTGGGTCTCGCCCGGGCGATGGCGCAGGGCAGGGGGATTGGCGAGCGGGATATTAGAGAGCCGGCCGGCAAACCCCAAGGGAAAAATATGCGGAATCATGAGGATCGGCGGGGCGTGGCGCATCCGTCACGGCACCTGCCTCCAGTTCCAGCCCCGCATCCGGGCGCGAAACCAGGTCCGCTGGCGCTTGGCGTACTGGCGGCTCGCCGCCTGGGCGCGCCGGGTGGCTTCGGTCAGCGACAGCTCTCCCCTGAGGTGTGCGACGAGTTCCGGCGCGCCGATCGCCCTTGCCCAGAGTGCTGCTGGATCCCAGCGGTCGAGCACGGCGCGTACCTCGTCGAGGGCGCCCTCCGCCAGCATCGCCTCGAACCGGCGGTCGATGCGCATCGCCAGCCAGTCGCGGTCGGCATCGAGCACCAGCGCCGTCGCCGCTGCGCGCGGCAGGAGAGGCGGGCCGGTCTCCGCCTGCCAGTCCGCGAGGCCGCGCCCTGTCGCCCTGAGCACCTCCCAGGCCCGCTGGATGCGGGCGGGGTTCCGCCGGTCGATCCGCGCCGCCGTCGCTTCGTCGAGTTCGGCCAGAAGCGCCTCGGGCCCGCGCAAGGCCATCGTCGCGTCGGCCTCGGCCCGAACCTCGGGCGGCACATCGGGGATATCGGCCAGTCCCTCGGTCAGGGCGCTGAGATAGAGGCCGGTGCCGCCGGCGATGATCGGGCGTTGCGGCCCCGCGAGGAGCGGCGCCACCTCGCGCAGCCAGTGACCGACGGAATAGTCGGCGTCCGGCGCGACATGGCCGTAGAGGCGATGGGGCGCGCGCGCCTCCTCGGCGGGCGAGGGGCGGGCGGACAGGATGCGCCAGCAGGACCACACCTGCAGCGCGTCCGCGTTGACGACGACGCCGCCCTGCGCCTCGGCGATGGCGAGGGCCAGCGCCGACTTTCCGGATGCGGTCGGCCCGGCGATCAGCACCGGTCGGCCGGGGTCGATATCGGCGATGAAGTCCAGCGTCCCGTCCGTTCCTGCGCGCCGGCGTACACCCAACCCAAGGTCAGCGGGAATCCCGCCGACCGTGGTTGAACCCGCCGCCGATTTCCGCCATCTTGCGCCGCAATCGAGAAGGCGGCAAGCGGAGCAGCGGCATGGATGGGGCGGAAGAACCCAAGGTCAAGTACAAGCGCGTCCTTCTGAAGATCTCCGGCGAGGCGCTGATGGGCGACCAGGGCTACGGCCTGCATCCCCCGACGGTCGCCCGCATCGCGGCCGAGGTGAAGACCGTCCACGACCTCGGCGTCGAGATCTGCATGGTGATCGGCGGCGGCAACATCTTCCGCGGGCTGCAAGGCTCCGCCCAGGGGATGGAGCGGACGACGGCCGACTACATGGGAATGCTCGCCACGGTGATGAACGCACTCGCCATGCAGGCGGCGCTCGAGGCGCTCGGCGTCTTCACCCGCGTCATCTCGGCCATCCCGATGGATCAGGTCTGCGAACCCTACATCCGGCGCCGTGCCGTCCGGCACCTCGAGAAGAAGCGCGTCTGCATCTTCGCGGCCGGCACCGGCAACCCCTATTTCACCACCGACACGGCCGCGACGCTGCGCGCCAACGAGATGAACTGCGAGGCCATCTTCAAGGGCACCAAGGTCGATGGTGTCTACGACAAGGACCCCAAGAAGTTCCCCGACGCCCGGCGATACGACACCGTGAGCTACGACGAGGTGCTGCAGAAGCACCTCGGCGTCATGGACGCCTCCGCCATCGCGCTCGCCCGCGACAACCGGCTGCCGATCATCGTCTTCTCGCTCGACGAGCCGGGCGGATTCCGGGGCATCCTCGCCGGAAACGGAACTTACACGCTCGTCGGCGGTTGAAATCCTATCGCCGTTTACGGCTTTCGTGCTAAAGGGCCGGGCGAAGGCTGAACGGCCAGACGCGCAAGTGGCGACCCCGGAAAACGCCGGGAAAATGACGGAAAGACCCATGTCCGACGACATCGACATCGACATCGACGATCTGGAGCGGCGGATGGAAGGGGCCATGACCTCGCTTCGCCATGAATTCGGCACGCTTCGCACCGGCCGTGCCTCGGCCACCATGGTGGAGCCGATCATGGTCGATGCCTACGGCGCGCTGACGCCGGTCAACCAGGTCGGCACGATCAACGTGCCCGAGCCGCGCATGGTGACGATCAACGTCTGGGACAAGGCGCTGGTCTCGAAGGTGGAAAAGGCGATCCGCGACAGCGGGCTCGGCATCAACCCGCAGCTCAACGGCACGATCATCATGCTGCCGATCCCGGAGTTGAACGAGGAGCGCCGGCGCGAACTGACCCGCGTCGCGGCCCAGTACGCCGAACATGCGCGCGTGGCCGTGCGCAACGTCCGCCGCGACGGGATGGACCAGATCAAGAAGGCGAAGGGCGACGGCATGAGCGAGGATGATCAGAAGTTCTGGCACGACGAGATCCAGGCACTGACCGACCGCTACATCGCCGCCGTTGACAAGGCACTGGAAGGCAAGCAGGCAGAGATCATGCAGGTCTGAGAGGGCCGCGCGCCGGGCAGACCGGCGCTTCCGGGGGCGGAAAGGGCAGAGGGCCAATGGCCGCGAAGGACATCACGGGAGAAAGCCCGGCTCATGTCGCCATAATCATGGACGGCAACGGGCGCTGGGCGACCGCGCGCGGCTGGCCGCGGCTCGTCGGCCACCGCCGGGGGGCGGAGCGCGTGCGCTCCATCGTCGAAGCCGCGCCGGGGCTCGGCATTCGCTACCTCACGCTCTACGCCTTCTCGACGGAGAACTGGAAGCGTTCGACCGAAGAGGTCATCGGCCTCATGACGATCTTCGCGCGCTACATCCAGTCCGAGGCGCAGAGGCTGTCGGCCGAGGGCGTGCGCCTGCGGTTCATCGGCGGGCGCGAGCGGCTGGACAAGAAGCTTCAGAAGCTGATGGCCGGGATCGAGGCGCGGACGAAGGACAACGACCGGCTGCACCTGACCGTCGCCATCAACTACGGCGGCCGCGACGAGCTTGCGCGCGCCGCGCGCGCGCTGGCCGAGGACGTGGCGGCAGGCCGGATCCGGCCGGATGAGATCGACGAGGCCGCCTTTGGCCGGCGGCTCGATACCGGCGACCTGCCCGACCCCGATCTCGTCATCCGGACGAGCGGCGAGATGCGGATCTCCAACTATCTGCTCTGGCAGTCGGCCTATGCCGAATACGAATTCACCGACACGCTCTGGCCCGATTTCACGCCCGACGAACTGGCCACGATCCTCTCGCGTTACAACCGGCGCGAGCGCCGCTATGGCGGCGCCCTCACGGCATGAGCGACTCCGCAAAATGGGGTGATCTCCTCCCCCGGTTGATATCCGGCGTCGCCATGGCGGTGGGCGGGCTTGCCCTCATCTGGCTCGGCGGACCCTGGTTCGCGACCCTGGCAACGGTGGCGGGGGGCCTGATGGTCTGGGAGCTTGCGGCGATGACCGACCGTTCGCGGCCCGACGAGGCGGTGACGGTCGGCGCGGCCGCGGCGATGATCCTGGGCGTGGTCTTCTGGACGCGCGACCCCTACCTGGTGCCGCTCGTCCTCCTGCCGGCCCTCTATGGGCTCGTCCGGCCCAAACGGCCGATGCGGGCGGTCTTCGCCGTCTATGCGGCGCTTATCATGGTGGCCTGCTACGGCCTCGTCGCCTTCCGCGAGGGCTATGGCCTGCTCTGGCTTCTCTGGCTCATCCTCGTCGTCGTCGTGACCGACATTGCGGGCTACTTCGCCGGCCGTATCCTCGGCGGCCCGAAGTTCTGGCCGGCGGTGAGCCCGAAGAAGACCTGGTCGGGCACCGTCGCCGGCTGGGTCGCGGCGGCGCTCGTCGGCGCTGTGTTCCTGCGCTTTTCCACGGCCGGGGTGGACCTCCTCTGGATCTCGGCGCTTCTCGCCTTCGCCTCGCAGATGGGCGACATCGCCGAAAGCGCGATCAAGCGGCGGTCGGGCGTGAAGGACAGCTCGAACCTTATCCCCGGCCACGGCGGGCTCATGGACCGCTTCGACGGGCTTCTCGGCGCGGCGATCCTCATGCTTCTGGTGGCGCAGTTGACGGACGTGCCGTCCGTCCGGTTCTGAGCGATGCGCAGCCTCTCGATCTTCGGCGCGACCGGGTCCATCGGCGAAAGCACCATCGACCTCGTCGCGCGGCAGGGCGGACGGGAGGCCTTCCGCATCGTCGCCCTCACCGGGGGCTCGAACGTCGGCCGGCTCGCCGAACAGGCGCGCACGCTCCGGCCGGAGGTGGCGGTGATTGCCGACGAGGCGCGGCTCCCGGACCTCCGCGAGGCGCTGGCGGGCAGCGGGGTCGAGACGGCGGGCGGCGCTGTGGCGGTGGCAGAAGCGGCGGAACGCCCGGCCGACTGGATCATGTCGGGCATCGTCGGCGCGGCGGGGCTGGTGCCGGGCTTCCGCGCCCTTTCCCACGGTACCACGCTCGCGCTCGCCAACAAGGAAAGCCTCGTCACCGCGGGACCGCTCCTGATGGCCGAGGCGCGGCGCCACGGCGCCACCATCCTGCCGGTGGACAGCGAGCATTCCGCGCTCTTCCAGGCGCTCGGCGGCGAGGATATCGCCACGGTCGAAACGGTCACGATCACCGCCTCGGGCGGCGCGTTCCGCGACTGGCCGCTGGAGCGGCTGTCGCGGGCCACCGTGGCCGAGGCGTCGACCCACCCCAACTGGGTGATGGGGCAGAGAATCACGATCGATTCCGCCTCCATGTTCAATAAGGCGCTCGAAGTCATCGAGGTGCATGAGTTCTTCGGCATCGCGCCCGAACGGATCGAGGTTCTCGTCCATCCCGAATCGCTCGTCCATGCCCTCGTGGCCTTCCGCGACGGCGGCGTGATCGCCCACCTCGGCGCGCCGGACATGCGCCATGCCATCGGCTACGCGATGAACTGGCCGGAGCGTGCGCACCTGCCGGTCGCGCGGCTGAACCTCGCCGCCGCCGGGCGGCTCACCTTCGCGGCCCCCGATCCGGCGCGCTACCCCGCCCTGAGGCTCGCGCGCGGAGTGATGGAGACCGGCGGACTTGCCGGGGCGGCCTTCAACGCGGCGAAGGAGGTGGCGCTCGACGCCTTCATCGCGGACGCCATCCGGTTCACCGACATGGCGGGCGTGGTCGAGGGCGTGCTCGACCGGCTTTCCGGCCTGGGCGGGCTTGAGAAACCCGCCGAGAGCCTCGATATGGTGCTCGACATGGACCGCACCGCGCGCCGTCTCGCCCGCGAGGCGATGCGCCTGCCCGCCGCAGCCGAGAGGACCTGAGACTTGGACCTGCCTGCCTTCCTGACCTCGCTCGGCGACACGCTCTACACCGTCGGCGCCTTCGTCCTGGCGCTCTCGATCATCGTCGCGGTACACGAATACGGCCATTACATCGTCGGCCGCTGGTCGGGCATCCATGCCGAGGTCTTTTCCATCGGCTTCGGTCCCCGGCTCTGGAGTCGGGTGGACAGGCGCGGTACCCGCTGGCAGGTCGCCGCGGTGCCCTTCGGCGGCTATGTAAAATTCCTCGGCGATGCCAACGCGGCCTCGGCCGGGGCGGACGACGCGACGATGCGCCGGCTCTCGGCCGAGGAGCGCCGGCACACGATGCACGGCGCGCCGCTCTGGGCGCGCGCGGCCACCGTCTTCGCGGGACCCGCCTTCAACTTCCTGCTCTCGATCGCGGTCTTCGCCGTGACGGTCTTCGCAACGGGCGTGGCCACCGACGCACCCGAGATCCGCGCCCTCAAGCCGCTTCCCGTCGCCCATGACCTGCAGCCCGGCGACCGCATCCTCGCCGTGAACGGCATCGACACGCCGGACTACAAGGCGCTCGGCACCGCAGCCGACGCACTGCCCGATACCGAAACCGTGGACTACAGGGTGCTGCGCGGCGGGCGCGAAGTGACCGTCACGGGCCCCACGCTCCTGCCTGCGCTGGTTCTTTCGGTCCTGCCGAGAAGTGCCGCGATGGATGCGGGCCTGCAGGAGGGTGACGTGATCCTGTCGATGAACGGAACGCCCACGCCGCGCTTCGACGACCTGCAGGGCATCGTGAAGGCGAGCGGTGGCAAGCCGCTGACGCTCAGCGTCTGGCGGGATGGCGACACGTTCGAGACGACGCTCGCGCCGCGCGAACGCCCCGTGACCACCGAGGACGGCGGGCTGGAGACCGGGTACCAGATCGGCATCTCGGGGAGTTTCATGTTCGAGCCGGCGACGCGGCGGCCGGGGCCGCTGGAAGCCCTGGGCATGGGCGTGTCGCAGACCTGGGGGGTGATCGAGACGACCTTCACCGGCATCTCCGCGATGATCGCCGGCAGCATCTCCACCTGCAACGTCAGCGGCCCGGTGGGCATGGCCCAGGCAACCGGCGCCGCGGCAAGCGCGGGGCTCTCCTCTTTCATCTGGCTCACGGCCGCGCTCTCGACCGCGATCGGGCTTCTGAACCTCTTCCCGATCCCGGTTCTGGACGGCGGTCATCTGGTGTTTCACGCCTACGAATGGGCACGCGGCCGGCCCCCCTCGGACCGCTTCATGAACGCCGCCATGGCAGTCGGTCTGACCGTGGTGCTGGCACTCATGCTGTTCGGGCTGACGAACGACCTGTTCTGCCGGTAGGGAAGGGTCCGCGCCGCCCTCGCGGCCACGAAGCGGTCCGGCGGCGACATGTCGAAGGGAAGGGAGGCCGGGATGCGCACGTCAGCGACTCATCCGCTGGAAATCGACGGCTTCGACCTCGCGCGAGGCCGCGTCGGTATGACGCTCTGTCCGGGGCGAAAGGGGAGTTCGATCTCCGGTGCAGACTGGAACCGCGATCTTGCCGCCGATGTGGAAGCCATCCGGCGCTGGGAGGCCGATATCGTCATCTCCCTGACCGAGACGGAGGAAATGGCGCGGCTCGGCGCCGGCGACTTGGGTGGGGCGCTGCGAGAGGCCGGAATCGAGTGGCTGCATCTGCCGATCCGCGACGTCGCGGCGCCGGCGCCGGACTGGCATGCCAAGTGGCGGTCGGCCTCGGGGCGCGTCCACCAGCGGTTGGAGGCCGGTGGCCGCGTCATGATTCACTGCAGGGCGGGGCTGGAACGAACCGCCGTCGCCGCGGCGCTCTTGCAGTGCGAGCGGGGCGAGAGCCTCGCCGACGCACTGCACGTTATCGCGCACGCACGGGGGGGTGCCGGACCCTTGCCGCATCAGCGCCGCTGGCTCGAGGAGGTCCTGGCAGAGGGGGACCGGGAACGGCAACTCATCCGCGCGAGCCTCTTCGGGGGCGCCATCGGCGACGCGCTTGGCGCCGAGATCGAGTTCTGGTCGCTGGCGCAGATCCGTGCCCGTTTTCCGGGCGGCCTCGACCGCATCCTGCCGCATGACGGGCTGCCGGCGGCCGTGACCGACGACACGCAGATGACCCTGTTCACCGCCGAGGGGCTGATCCGTGCTGCGGTGCGCGGACACCAGAAGGGCGTCTGCCATCCGGCGTCAGTGGTACATCATGCGCTTCTGCGCTGGCTCGCCACGCAGGGCGAGACCGTGAGGGTCGAGACGATCGACCGCGACACGGGACTGATTCTCGACCCGCGCCTGCACCGTCGTCGTGCGCCAGGCAACACCTGCCTCTCCGCCCTGCGCGCCAGCCGTCATTTCGGCGAGATGGCGAGGAACGACAGCAAGGGCTGTGGCACGATCATGCGTGTGGCGCCCATCGGCCTCTGCGGGGCCGGGCAGATCGACAGCCTTGCCGACGAGTGCTCGCACCTCACACATGGCCATCCGACCGGACGCGACGCGGCGCGCGCCTGGGCGCATCTGCTCGCGCGCGTGCTTGCGGGTCAGGACCTGGCCGAGGCGGCTCAGGCGGTGCTGGCAATGGCGTTTGAGCCTGCGACCCGGCGCATGATCGAGGCCGCGCTGCGCGCTCCGACCGACGGCCGCCCGGAAACGATCGAAAGGCTGGGCGGCGGCTGGGTGGCCGAGGAGGCGCTTGCCATCGCCCTCTACGCGGGGCGCGTGGCCTCTGGCTTCGAAGACGGGCTGCGCATCGCGGCCACGCATTCCGGCGACAGCGACAGCACCGCCGCCATCGCGGGTAACCTCCTCGGTCTGCTCTTCCCGGCCGAGGCCATGGCGCACGACTGGCGCCGGCAGGTGGAATGCGCGGACCTCATCGACCGGATTGCCGGTGATCTCCATCGCGCCCGGCGCGGTGGCGGCGATGACATCGATCGGCTCGCCGTCTCCTATCCCGGCTGGTAACCCCGTGCGGACCTGGCGACCGGGCACCCCCGTTTCGCCGCGCATCCGCCGCAAAGCTGCCATATTCGGCGCCTAGCCTCGACCCGGTCGATTTCAGGGTCGGAGGGTCGGTTTCATGCAGATGCTTCAGAGCGGCTATCGCGGCTTCTCGCTGGTGCTCGATCTCGGGGTCGATCGCATCCTGATTCCGCTTGCAATCGTTCTCGGCCTCGCCGGCGGCGCCCTCATCGGGACCGAGCTTGTGCGGCTGCAGGCGCCCGAGCAGCAGTTGATGCACTGACCTCGCTGGCACGGGCCGGTCTTTCCGCACGGCGCGACCCCTAGGGGCCGCGCCGTTCGTTTTGACAACATGCCGTATTCCCGGTAGTCACTTTCCCAAGTGAGTTGCGAAGAAATTTCGGGGGCAGAGCATGTTCGGGCGGACACGTGGCAGAGCCATCGGCGGAGCCAGTTCGGGGGGCCGCGTCCGGTCCGCGATTTTCGTCATGCTGGCCGTGGTTTGCGGCCTTCTGTTCAGTCAGGCCGAGGCGCAGAGCTACACGTTCTCGCGCATCTCGGTCGAGGGCAACACCTTCGTGGAACCCGCGACGATTGCCAAGATCGCCGGAATCGGTCAGGGCCAGCCGGTCTCTGAAGCGCAACTGAACGACGCCGTCCAGCGACTCATCGCCTCCGGGCTCTTCGCCACGGCCGATGTCGTACCCTCGGGCGGGACGCTGGTGATCCGCGTCACGGAAAATCCGGTGATCAACGTCGTCACCTTCGAGGGCAACCAGCGGCTGAAGGACGAGGACCTCGCCAAGATCGTGAAATCGCAGTCGCGCCGCGTCTATTCCGCCGCCCAGGCCGAGGCCGATGCCGCCGCGATCACCGAGGCCTATGCCGCCCAGAATCGTCTCGCGGCGCGGGTCGAGCCGCGCGTGATCGACCGCGGCGACAACCGCGTCGATCTCGCCTTCGAGATTCGCGAGGGCAGGGTGACGGAGGTGGAGCGGCTCAGCTTCACCGGCAACCGTGCCTACTCCGACCGCAGGCTGCGCCAGGTGCTCGGCACCAAGCAGGCCGGTCTGCTGCGCAACATCATCCAGCGCGACACCTTCATCCCCGACCGGATCGAGTTCGACAAGCAGGTGCTGACCGACTTCTACCGGGCGCGCGGCTATATCGACTTCCAGGTGCTTTCCGTCAGCCGCGAGTTCTCGCGCGAACGCGACGGCTTCTTCCTGACCTTCGCGGTGCGCGAAGGCCTGGCCTACAAGTTCGCCAAAGTCTCGGCCGTCAGCGAGTACGAGGGCATCGACGTCGCGCCCTACCAGGAGGCGATCCGCATCCGCGAGGGAGCCTTCTATTCGCCGCTCGCCATCGACACGACGATCAGCCGGATGGAGGCGATCGCACTGAAGCAGGGCGTCAACTTCCTCAACATCGAGCCGCGCATCACCCGCAATCCGGAAAGCCAGACTCTGGACGTGGTCTTCGCGCTGACCAAGGGCCAGCGCGTCTTCGTGGAACGGATCGACATCGAGGGCAACGCCACAACGCTCGACCGCGTCGTGCGGCGGCAGTTCAAGTCGGTCGAAGGCGATCCCTTCAATCCGCGCGAAATCCGCGAGGCGGCCGAGCGCATCCGCGCCCTCGGCTTCTTCGAGACGGCGGACGTGAACGCGCGTCAGGGCACCTCGGCGGACCAGGTGATCGTCGACGTGAACGTGGAGGAAAAGCCGACCGGTTCGCTCACCTTCGGGGCAAGCTATTCGGTCGCCAACGGCGTCGGCTTCAACGTCGGTCTCAGCGAGGCGAACTTCCTCGGGCGCGGCCAGTTCGTCAGCCTGAACATCGCGGTCGGCACCGACGACAAGAACAGCTCGATCACCTTCGTCGAGCCGGCCTTCCTCGACCGGGATCTGAAATTCCGGTTCAGCGCCTACTACACGACCAGCGAGAACTCGAACTCCGACTATTCGACCAAGCGCATCGGTGCCTCGCCGTCCATCGAGTTCCCGATGGGCGAGTTCAGCGCCATCGAGTTGCGCTACAAGGTCTCGCAGGACGAGATTTACGCGGTAGACACGAATTCCTCGCAGCTTCTGAAGAACGAAGCGGCGCGGGGGGCGGAGATCACCTCGGCGCTCGGCTACACCTACAGCTACGACACGCGGCTCGGCGGCCGTGATCCGAACAGTTCGGTCTACTTCAAGTTCGGTCAGGACTTTGCAGGCGTCGGCGGCGACATCACCTCGATCAACTCCACGGCGCTCGCCTCCTACCAGCGCAAGGCCTTCCGCGAGGAGGTGACGCTCCGGGCCGAGATCGAGGGCGGCGTCCTCGTCACCTCGGGCGGCGACAGCCGTCTGGTCGACCGCTTCACCGGCAACGGCAAGATCCGCGGCTTCGAGCCGAACGGCATCGGCCCGCGCGACCTTACCGTCGCCAACCGGGATGCGGTCGGCGGCAACTACTTTGCCGTCGCGCGGCTCGAGGCGGAATTCCCGCTCGGCCTGCCCGAGGAATACGGGATCACCGGCGGTCTCTTCGCCGATGTCGGATCGGTCTGGGGGCTCGACAACACGCTCGGCGGCACGATCGACGACAGCTTCAACCTGCGTTCCTCCGTCGGCGTCTCGATCTTCTGGAACACGGCGCTCGGTCCCTTGCGGTTCAACTTCTCGAAGGCGATCAACAAGGAAACCTACGACCTCGAGCAGAACTTCGACCTGACCGTCTCGACGCGGTTCTGATGCGTGCGCCGCAAAGGCTTGTGCTGGCGCTGGCCTTCGCCGCCGGCGTGGCATTTCCCGCCTTCGCGCAGGAGACGGAACCGGCGCAGGGCGGGCTCGTTCAGACGCCCATCCTGACCATCGACCAGGACCAGCTCTTCGGCGGAACCCTCTGGGGCAAGCGCGTCGCGGCAAGGATCGAGGCCGCCTCGGCCGATCTCGCAGCGGAGAACCGGCGGATCGAAGCGGAACTTACGGCCGAGGAAAAGGCCCTGACCGAAAAGCGGCCGACGCTTCCGCCCGAGGACTTCCGCCGCCTCGCAGACAGCTTCGACGCCCGCGTGACCGAGTTCCGGAACAGCCAGGACCGAAAGGCGCGCGCGATCGCGCGGATCCACGACGCCGAGCGGCAGGCGTTCTTCCAGGCCGCCCTGCCGGTCATGGCCGAGGTGCTCCGGGGACACGGGGCGATCGCCGTCCTCGACAACCGCGCGATCTTCCTTGCCGCCGACGCCATCGACGCGACCGACGAGATGATCGCCCGGATCGATGCGGAACTGGGGCCGGGGGCCGACGTCGCGGTGCCCGAGGAGGCGGAGGGCGGCGAGACCGCACCGGCGCCGGGAGCCCGGGCGCTGCCTGCCCCGGACCTGCCGGGTTCCGGCAACTGAAGGACCCGGGCACGACCTCGGTTCTTGTCAGGGCTTGGCCGACTTGTTACGCAGACGCGGCAAGGACCCAAGCCGGGGGAAGGAGAGCGCATGGCTGCCGAGGCGATCACCGAGGCCGATCTCGATCTGATCCAGCGGATCATTCCGCACCGCTACCCGTTCCTTCTCATCGACAAGGTCGTCGATATCGTGCCGAACAAGGGCTGCGTCGGGATCAAGAACGTCACCATCAACGAGCCGCACTTCACCGGGCATTTCCCGGCCAAGCCGATCATGCCCGGCGTGCTCGTGGTCGAGGCGATGGCGCAGGCTGCGGCGGTGCTCGTCGGCATCTCGATGGATGTGGTGGGGCGCGACCTCCTGACCTATTTCCTCTCCATCGACGCCTGCCGCTTCCGCCGCATGGTGGTGCCGGGCGACCGGCTGGAACTGCACATGACCGTGAAGCGCGGCGGCGGCAAGATCTGGAAGTTCGACGGCCGCGCCATGGTCGGCGAACAGATGTGCTGCGAGGCCGAGATCGCCGCGATGATGGATCTCAGGGACTGAGATGGCCATCGCTGCAAGCGCAGAGGTCCACCCGTCCGCGCATGTGGAGCCGGGGGCGGCGGTGGGCGAGGGCTGCCGGATCGGCCCCTTCTGCCTGATCGGATCCGGGGTCACTCTCGGGCCGGGCGTCGAGGTCAAGAGCCATGCCGTCGTCACCGGCGACACCGCGGTGGGCGAGGGCACGGTGATCTTTCCCTTCGCCACGGTGGGCGAGGTGCCGCAGGACCTGAAGTTCAGGGGCGAGAGGAGCGCGCTGGTGATCGGCGCGCGAAACCGCATCCGCGAACACGTGACCATCAACCTCGGCACAGAAGGCGGCGGCGGGGTGACGCGGGTGGGCGACGACTGCCTGCTGATGGCCGGCTCGCATGTCGCGCATGACTGCCAGATCGGCAACCGCGTGATCCTCGTGAACAACGCCGCCCTTGCCGGGCACTGCATCCTCGAGGACGAGGTGATCGTCGGCGGGCTTTCGGGTGTCCACCAGTTCGTCCGTATCGGCCGGGGCGCGATGATCGGTGCGGTCACGATGGTGACGGCGGACGTGATCCCCCACGGGCTCGTCCAGGGGCCGCGCGGCACGCTCGACGGGCTGAACCTCGTCGGGCTGAAGCGGCGAGGCGCGGCGCGGGGCGAGATCGCGGCGCTGCGCGACCTGATCGACGCGCTTTCGCGCGGCTCGTTCCGCGAGAGCGCCCGCGTGCAGTCCGAAGCGGGACCAGAGAGCGCGCTGGTGCGCGAGGTGCTGGACTTCATCCTCGGTCCCTCCGACCGTTCGTTCCTGACGCCGCGATGACGCGGACGGCGCTCATCGCCGGGCAGGGTGGACTGCCGGTGGCGCTGGCCGCCGCGCTGCGCGAGAGCGCTACCGACTTCCTCGTGGCAGAGCTTGAGGGCTTCGCCTCCGCCATCCCGGATGCCGACCCGATCCGCTTCCGGGTGGAGCGGCTCGTACCCTTCCTCGACGCGCTCGCCGACCGCGGCGTTGCCCGTGTCGCCTTCGCCGGCGGGCTCCGGCGCCCGGCGCTGGATCCCGAACTGATCGACGCGCGGAGCGCGACGCTGGTGCCGCGGCTGGCCGCGGCCTTCCGGTCGGGTGACGACGCGCTCCTGCGCGAGGTCATCGCGATCTTCGAGGACTGGGAGTTCGAGGTGGTGGGCGCCGATGCGCTCGCCCCGGCGTTGGTGCCGGGGCCGGGGTTCCTGACCGGGACCGCGAGCGACGCCGACCGTGCCGACGCCACCCGGGCCGCCGCCATCGTGGGCGAGATCGGCCGGCTCGACATCGGGCAGGGCGCCGTCGTGGCGCAGGGCCTCTGCCTCGCGGTGGAGACGCTGCCCGGGACCGACGCGATGCTCGACTTCGTGGCGGCCCATGCGGCGCGGCTCCGCCCCGATCCGAAGGGCGCGCGAGGGGTCCTCTTCAAGGCGCCGAAACCCGGTCAGGACCGCCGCATCGATCTGCCCGTACTCGGGCTCCGGACCGTCGAGAGGGCGGTCTCGGCCGGGCTCGGCGGCATCGCCTGGGAGGCGGGCGGCGTGATCGTGCTCGACCGCGCGGCGGTCGTTGCGGCCGCCGCGGCCGCGGGCCTCTTTCTCTGGGCGCGGGAACCATGAGGCTGTTCCTCATCGCGGGCGAAGCCTCTGGCGACGCCCTCGGTGCGGCGCTGATGGCCGGGCTGAAGCTACTCTCCCCGGGGGTTGAGTTCCACGGCGTCGGCGGGCCGTTGATGACGGCCGAGGGGCTGACGAGCCTTTTCCCGATGGAGGAACTTTCGGTCATGGGCCTCGTCGAGGTACTGCCGAAGTACCGCCATCTGAAGCGCCGGATCGCCGAGACGGCGGCAGCGGCGGTGCGGATCGCTCCCGATGCGCTCGTCACCATCGACAGCCCCGATTTCTGCCTGCGCGTCGCCCGCGCCGCCCGTGCTGTCGCACCGGGCCTCGGGACCATCCACTACGTCGCCCCCACCGTCTGGGCCTGGCGGCCCGGGCGGGCGGCGAAGATGGCCGAGGTCATCGACCATGTGCTTGCGCTCTTTCCGTTCGAGCCGCCCTACATGGAAGCCGCCGGCATGACCTGCGACTTCGTCGGCCATCCGGTCGTGGCCCAGCCCCGCGCCACGCCTGCCGAGGCATCCGCGTTCCGCGATCGGCTCGGCCTCGGGCCGGACGACACGCTCCTCCTCTGCCTGCCGGGGTCGCGCCGGAGCGAGGTGACGCGCCTCGCCCCGCGCTTCGAGCAGGCGATCGCCGAGTTCCGCGACCGCGAGCCCGGAGTGCGGGTTGTCGTGCCGACGGTGCGCGGCGTGGCCGGGCTCGTGCGCGGGATCACCGGCCGCTGGCCGGTCGTGCCCGAGGTGCTGGAGGCGGAGTGCGACCGCCGCGCAGCCTTCGCCGCGGCCGATCTTGCGCTCGCGGCCTCGGGCACGGTCAGTCTGGAGCTTGCCGCGAACCGGGTGCCCATGGTCATCGCGCATGACTTCAACCGGCTCACCTGGTGGATGATGAAGCGCACGGCCCTGATCGACACCGTGACGCTCGTCAACATCGTCTCGGAAAGCCGCATCGTGCCGGAATTCCTCGGCCCCGCCTGCCGTCCCGAACCGATCGCCCGTGCGCTCGTCCGGCTCATCGACGACGAGGATGCGCGCGCGGCCCAGCTCGACGCGATGGCGCTGACGATGGAGCGGCTCGGCGCCGGAGGCGAGGCGCCGGGCCTGCGCGCGGCGCGCTCGGTGCTCCGGAGCCTCGGCAAGGAGGAGTGAAGCGACGATGCCCCGTGATCGTTCCATGGCCCTCGTCTGCGCCGCCCTGATCGCGGGCGTCCTCGTCGCACCCGCCCGGGCAGGTGACGCGGCTGCGGGCGCGGTGGCCTATGCGCGCGATTGCGCGCGCTGCCACCGCGACGAGGCGGCGCTTCGGACCACTGTCGCTGCGGCGGCCGACCCGGCCGCCGCGCTCGACGCCTTTCTCGCCCGCCACCGCGCACCCGACCCGGTGCGCCGGGCCGACATCGTCGCCTATCTGGCCGCCCCGCGCTGAGGCGCCCGGGGAACGGCCTCTGCACACCCGTCCCTTTCCCACCGGGGGGGGCGGGAGGGTGACCTTGCGCGGACTGCGCGCCCGAACCTCTGCCCGCTATGCCAGGGCGAAGAGCGTGATCGCCCCGGCAACCGAGCCGAAGAGGGCGACCCAGGCACCCATGCGCCGCCAGTCCTTGCGCGACAGCCCCTGCGCATCGTAGCGGAAGCGCTCGAAATGGATCGCCCGGGGGGGCAGGCCGCAACCTTCGAGGCAGTCGGCCGCGCGCGCCATCATGCCGCCGGGGCCGCAGAGAAAGGCGGTCGTCCGCGCCGGGTCGAGCCCCGCCATCGCGGCGCGCACATGATCCAGCGTCATCGGTCCCTGCTCGACGCCCGGTCCGTCGGGGGCACTGTCGGTGAGAAGGATCGCGCGCCCGCCAAGACGCTCCAGATCCACCCGCCACAGTGCCTCCGGCACCATGAAGGCGGGGTCGCGGCAGGCGTAGAGGAGCCGCACGGGGCGGTTCTCGCCGCGCTCCGCCAGCGCGCCGAGGATCGCGAGAATCGGTGCGATGCCGACACCGCCCGCGACGAGCAGCACCGGCCCGCCGGCGTCGGCCCGGTCGAGGGAGAAGCTCCCATGGGGGGCGTCGACCGCGACGGATGTGCCGGGAGGGATCGCGCCGATCCGGCCGGTGAAATCCCCCGCCTCCTGGACCAGGAAGCGCAGCCTGTCGCCGGAACCGGGTGCCGAGGCGATGGAAAAGGGATGGTCGCAGAGCGGCACACGGCAGCGCCCGAAGGCGAGCCAGGCGAACTGGCCGGCGCGGAAGGCAAACGGGCGTGCCCCCGCCGGGCGCAGCGTCACCTGCCAGAGCCGTTCGGCGACGGGGCGGTTCTCCTCCACGACCCAGCCGGTTCCGGCCCCGGCGAGCCGGCGCAGGTAGACCCATAGCGCGGGCACCGTGGCGAGGGCGACCGCGGCCGGCCAGAAGACGGCCCCCCAGCTCCCGGCGGCCCTCCCGTCGCTGAGGGCGTGCCAGAGCAGCGCCGCCACGAGGGCGAGCGCGGCGAGCCCGTGGCTCGCCCGCCAGACCTCATACCGGAACGGCAACCGATCGCGCAGAAGCGCCAGCGCCACCAGCAGTGCGAGGAGGAGAAGCGCGAGGCGCGCATCGGCCAGCCCCGGCGCTTCGAGCACGGCCGCGAGGTGGCGTGCCTGCCGGTTCGGCCGGTCGGGGTCGGGCGGGCCGACGAGAAGGAAGGGGTGGGCCAGCGCAAACGCCAGCGCCACCGGACCCGCCCACTTGTGGAACCCCATCGTCACGTCGATGCCGAGCCGGCCCGAGAGCCGCTCGAACCGGCCGCTTGTCACCATCTGGGCAAGCAGCATGACGAAGGCGGCGATGCCCGCGGCGATCCCGGCGCGCGTGAAGGCCCCCGCGCCACGCCCCACCGTCATCAGCGCGAGCGCGATGGGCAGGGTCGCGGCAAGGAAGTAGAGCGCGGCGAGCACCCAGGGCGGCGGGGAGTTCGGGGGCCTGGCGGGCATGGCGGGCATGGCGGACCTCCTTCGGGGGCCGCGCCCTTGTCGGCGGCGAAGGTGCCGCCGGCAATCCGGCAAAGCGTCGCGGCCGCAGTCAGTGGCCGCGCCAGATCCAGCCGCCGCCGAGGATGCGCGAACCGCCGGTCTCATAGAACACGCAAGCCTGCCCGGGGCTTACGCCGGCTTCCGGGTCAAGAAGCTCCACCGTGGCCGTGGTCGCGGAGAGCGGCCGGATGATGGCGGGCCGCGGCGGGCGGGTGGAGCGGATGCGGACCGAGACATGCCATTCCGGCCGGCTGTCGAAGGGCGCATCGCCCAGCCAGTTGATCTCCCGCAGGGGGACGGTGCGGGTGGCGAGTGCCTCCTTCGGCCCGACGACGACGCGGCGCGTTTCGGGGTCGAGCTTCACGACGTAGAGCGGACCGCCGAGCCCGCCGATGCCGAGCCCGCGGCGCTGGCCGA
Organism: Albidovulum sp.; assembly: GCF_041919395.1. NCBI lineage: Bacteria > Pseudomonadati > Pseudomonadota > Alphaproteobacteria > Rhodobacterales > Paracoccaceae > Albidovulum > Albidovulum sp. The sequence goes on along the minus strand of NZ_JAYRTX010000008.1, from coordinate 14,315 downwards.
TGGTGTAGTGGATCACGCCCCCGTGCGCGCCGAGCACATTGCCCGCCATGTCCACGATCTCGCCCGGATCGGCCGCGCCGGGGCGCAGCTTCTCGATCACCGCCGCATAGTCGCCATTCGGCACGAAGCAGATGTCCTGGCTGTCGGGCTTGTCGGCGACGGAAAGGCCGTATTTCGCCGCGAGCGCGCGGGTTTCGGCCTTGGAGGCGAGATGGCCGAGCGGAAAGCGCAGGAAAGTAAGCTGCTCCGGCGTGGTCGAGAACAGGAAATAGGACTGGTCGCGGTTCGGATCGGCGGCGGCATGCAGTTCCGGCCCCGCCGGGCCGACGAGGCGGCGGATGTAGTGCCCGGTCGCCATGCAGTCGGCGTCGAGGTCCTTCGCGGTAGCCAGGAGGTCCTTGAACTTCACCCTCTCGTTGCAGCGGATGCAGGGGACCGGTGTCGCGCCCGCCAGATAGGCGTCGGCGAATTCCTCGATCACGGCCTCGCGGAACATGTTCTCGTAATCGAGGACGTAGTGCGGGAACCCCATCGCCTCGGCCACGCGGCGGGCGTCGTGGATGTCCTGTCCGGCGCAGCAGGCGCCCTTTTTCGCCAGCGCCGCGCCGTGGTCGTAAAGCTGCAGGGTGACGCCGACGACATCGTAGCCCTCGTCCTTCAGCATGGCGGCCACGACGGACGAATCCACGCCGCCCGACATCGCCACCACGACGCGGGTTTCTGCCGGCGGTTTCGGCAGGCCGAGGGAGTTCAGTCGGGTTTCGTCAAGCATCGCATCGGGTCCGGGAAACGGAACGAATATATGAAAATCCTCCGCAGTCACAAGGCAGGGTTTCACCCCTCCTTAAACCTGCCGATGCAGCCTTCCCGGCGGGAGAAGACGAAGGGGTGAACCATGTTCTTGAAAAAGATCGATGGTCCGCGGGCGATTACCTTGCCCGACGGAACCGTCATGACGCGCGCCGACCTGCCGCCCGCCGAGACCCGGCGCTGGGTCGCCAGCCGCAAGGCGCGGGTGGTGAAGGCGGTGGCCTACGGGCTCTTGCCGCTCAAGGAGGCGCTGGAGCGGTACCAACTCTCGGAGGAGGAGTTCGGGCTTTGGCGCGACGCGGTGGCGCGGCACGGTGAAAAAGGCTTGAAAGTCACGGCGATCCAGAAATACCGTCAACCATGAGTTGAGCTTTGCGGCGGCATCACAGCGGTAACTTGTGGTTAACCAATCTGCGCCAGAGTGGGGATGATCGAGGGATTAACGTGGAGTACGCCTGATGAGAATCCTGCTGGTGGAGGACGACCCGACCACGTCCCGCAGCATCGAGCTGATGCTCACCCATGCCAACCTGAACGTCTACTGCACCGACCTCGGGGAGGAGGGGATCGACCTCGCCAAGCTCTACGATTACGACCTGATCCTTCTGGATCTCAACCTGCCCGACATGAACGGGCAGGACGTGCTGCGCCAGCTTCGCCTCGCCAAGGTCGATACGCCGATCCTGATCCTCACCGGCGCCGACGATACGGAAAACAAGATCCGCAGCTTCGGCTTCGGTGCCGACGACTACATGACGAAGCCCTTCCACCGCGAGGAACTCGTCGCCCGCATCCATGCGATCATCCGCCGGTCCAAGGGCCATTCGCAATCGGTGATCCGCACCGGCAAGATCAGCGTCAACCTCGACGCCAAGACGGTGGAGGCGGAAGGCACGCCGGTGCACCTGACCGGCAAGGAGTACCAGATGCTGGAGCTTCTGAGCCTCAGGAAGGGCACGACCCTCACCAAGGAGATGTTCCTCAACCATCTCTACGGCGGCATGGACGAGCCGGAACTGAAGATCATCGACGTCTTCATCTGCAAGCTCAGAAAGAAGCTCTCCGAGGCGACCGGCGGTGACAACTACATCGAGACGGTCTGGGGCCGCGGATACGTGCTGCGCGAGCCCTCGGCCGATGCGCCGCGCAAGATCGCCGTCGGCGCCTGAGAACCTGCCAGTCGCGGGGTGCCGCCACCGCCGCCCGGGCGCGGCGCCGCCCGGCGCTTGAGCCGGCCACGGTGAGACTGGACCTCAACCGATGCGCGCCCTAACACTTTCGGGTCAGCATCGGGGAGGTCCGTCCATGTCTGCGGCGAAACGAACGACCGGCGGGGGCAAGGGCGGCGCGGCGGGCGACACGGCGGGCGACGGCGGGGCGCAGGACGGCGATCGTGCAGGCGGGTCGGAGGCCGGGCCTGCCGCCATCAATCCCTTGCCCGCGCTGGAGCGTCGCACGGTCGATGCGCTCACCGCGGAGGAAGCGGCGCGGGAGTGGGGGCTGATCGCCGCCGCCATGGCGCGCGCGAACCGCGCCTACCATACGCTCGATGAGCCCGAAATCTCGGACGCCGACTACGACGCGCTGAAACGCCGGCTCATGGCGATCGAGGCGCGCTTTCCGGTGCTCAGGCACGCGGAAAGCCCGACGCAGACGGTGGGGGCGGAGCCATCGGAGACCTTCGCGAAGGTGCGCCATGGCGTGCGGATGCTCAGCCTCGAGAACGCCTTCGAGCCATCCGAGATCGGCGAGTTCGACGACCGCATCCGCCGCTACCTGAACCTCTCGGCCGGGGCGCCGCTTCTTTACACCGCCGAGCCCAAGATCGACGGTCTGTCGCTGTCGCTCCGCTACGAGCGGGGGCGCCTCGTGCAGGCGGCCACGCGCGGCGACGGCGAGACGGGGGAAAACGTCACGGCGAACGCCCGCACCGTCCGTGACATCCCCGAGAGGCTCGCCGAGGCGCCCGAGGTGCTCGAGGTGCGTGGCGAGGTCTACATGAGCCACGACGATTTCGCGGCCCTGAACGCCCGCGCGGCCGAGGCGGGGGAAAAGACCTTCGCGAACCCCCGCAACGCTGCGGCGGGGTCGCTGCGCCAGCTTGACGCGGGCGTGACCGCATCGCGGCCGCTCAGGTTCTTCGCCTATGCCTGGGGCGCCCATTCCGAACCGCTCGCCGACACCCAGATGGGCGCGATCGCGCGGCTCGCCGCGCTGGGGTTTTCCACCAACCCGCTGACGCGGCTCTGCGACGGGCCGGAGGAGCTGCTCGCCGCCTGGGCCGAGATCGAGGCGCGGCGTGCAACGCTCGGCTACGACATCGACGGCGTGGTCTACAAGGTGAACGACATCGTTCTCCAGCACCGGCTCGGCTACCGTTCCACCACGCCGCGCTGGGCCATCGCCCACAAGTTCCCGGCCGAGCTCGCCTGGACAAGACTGGAGGCGATCGACATCCAGGTCGGCCGCACCGGCGCGCTTTCCCCCGTCGCCCGCCTCCTGCCCGTCACCGTGGGGGGCGTCGTCGTTTCCAACGCGACGCTGCACAACGAGGACTACATCGCCGGCCGCTCCGCCTCGGGCGAGGCGATCCGCGGCGGCAAGGATATCCGCGCCGGCGACTGGGTGCAGGTCTACCGCGCGGGCGACGTCATCCCCAAGGTGGCCGACGTGGACCTGTCGCGGCGGCCGGCGGACGCGGTGCCCTACGTCTTCCCGACGACATGTCCCGAATGCGGCTCGGATGCCGTGCGCGAGGAGGGCGACGCCGTGCGTCGCTGCACCGGCGGGCTCGTCTGCCCGGCGCAGGCGGTCGAGAAGCTGAAGCACTTCGTCTCGCGCGCCGCCTTCGACATCGAGGGGCTGGGGCCAAGGCAGATCGAGATGTTCTTCGAGGACGACCAGCTTCCCGTCCGCGAACCGGCCGACATCTTCACCCTGTCCGCGCGGGATGCGGCGAACCTCGCCAAGCTGAAGAACCGCGAGGGCTTCGGCGAAAGGTCGGTGAGCAATCTCTTCCAGGCCATCGAGGAAAAACGCAGAATCCCGCTCAATCGGCTGATCTTCGCGCTCGGGATCCGTCATGTCGGCGAAAGTGCCGCGAACCTTCTCGCCCGGCACTACGGCACCTGGGAGGCGTTCGAGCGGGCGATGACCGCCGCGACGGTCGGCGAGGGGCCGGAGTGGGAGGCGCTCCTGGCCATCGACGGCGTCGGCCGGGTACTCGCGGCCTCTGTCGTGAACACCTTCCACCAGGCGGCCGAACGCGCCTCCATCGACCGGCTCGCGGCGATGCTCGACGTGGAGCCGGCCGCACAGCCGGTGACGACCGGCAGCCCCGTCGCCGGCAAGACGCTCGTCTTCACCGGGACGCTCGAGAAGATGACACGGGCCGAGGCCAAGGCGCGGGCCGAGGCGCTCGGGGCGAAGGTGGCGGGCTCGGTCTCGGCGAAGACCGACCTCGTCGTCGCAGGCCCCGGCGCGGGCACGAAGGCGAAGGAGGCCGAGCGCCTCGGCATCGAGACGATAGACGAGGACGCCTGGCTGAGGCTCATCGGCGCATGAGCCGGCCGGCGATCCTCTTTCCGCTTTTTGCGGAGCTGGAGACGCTGGAGGGCGTCGGGCCGAAGACGGCGAAGCTCTTCGCGCAGATGGGCGTTGAGCGGCCGCGCGACCTCGTGTTCACACTTCCCTACGCGGTGATCGACCGCCGGCTCCGTCCGACGATCCGGGGCGCGGCGCTGCCCGGCACGGTGACGGTGGAGGTCACGGTGGGCGCACATGTTCCGCCCCGCCGCAAGGGCGGGCCGGCGCGGGTCTTCGTCCGGGATGCCGAGACGGAATGGCAACTCGTCTTCTTCAGCGTGAAGGGCGACTGGCTGCAGCGTCAGCTCCCGACCGGCCAGCGGCGGATCGTCTCGGGCAGGCTCGAGCTTTTCGACGGGTTGGCGCAGATGGCCCATCCCGACCACATCCTCCGCCCCGAGGAGGCTGCCGACCTGCCGGAGTTCGAGCCGGTCTATCCGCTGACCGCCGGGCTCGGGCAGAAGACCGTGCAGAAGGCGGCCGCGGCGGCGCTCGGTCGCGCGCCCGCGCTGGCGGAGTGGATCGACGCCGGCCTCCTGGCGCGCGAAGGCTGGCCGGGGTGGGCCGACGCGCTGAGGGCTGCCCACGCGCCCGCTCACCTCGGCGACATCGCCGCCGAGGCGCCGGCGCGCCAGCGGCTCGCCTATGACGAGCTTTTCGCGCATCAGCTGACGCTGGCGCTCGCCCGTGCCTCGCTCCGGCGCGGCAAGGGGCGGGCCAGCATCGGGACCGGGCTGCTGCAGGCGAAGGTGCTGGCGGCGCTGCCCTACCGGATGACCGGCGCGCAGACCCGCGCGCTGGCCGAGATCGCTGCCGACATGGCCTCGCAGACCCGGATGACCCGGCTCCTTCAGGGCGACGTCGGCGCGGGCAAGACGCTGGTGGCGTTCCTGGCGCTTCTCGTCGCGGTCGAGGCGGGCGGGCAGGGGGCGATGATGGCGCCGACGGAAATCCTCGCCCGCCAGCACCTCGACAGCCTTCGGCCCCTGGCCGAGGCGGCCGGCGTCGTCCTCGACATCCTGACGGGGCGCGACAAGGGCGCCGAGCGGGCCGACAAGCTCGCGGCGCTGGCCCGCGGCGCGATCCAGGTGCTCGTCGGCACCCACGCGCTCTTCCAGAAGGACGTGGAGTTCCACGACCTCCGCCTTGCCATCGTTGACGAGCAGCACCGGTTCGGCGTGGCGCAGCGGATGGAACTGGCCGCCAAGGGCGTGACGGCCGACATGCTGGTGATGACGGCGACGCCGATCCCGCGATCCCTGAGCCTCGCCCAGTATGGCGACATGGACGTCTCGGTGCTGGACGAGAAGCCGCCGGGGCGGAAACCGGTCAGGACCGCGCTCGTCTCGGCCGGGCGCTATGACGAGGTGGTGGGCCACCTCCGGCAGGCCGTCGCCGAGGGGCGGCAGGCCTACTGGGTCTGTCCGCTTGTCGAGGAATCGGAAGCGGTGGACCTGACCGCGGCGGCAGAGCGGTTCCGGGCGCTGAGGGCCGCGCTCGGCGAGGGTGTCGTGGGCCTCGTCCACGGCCAGATGGCGCCGGCCGAGAAGGACGCGGCGATGGCGGATTTCGTTGCGGGGCGGACCAAGGTGCTGGTGGCGACGACGGTGATCGAGGTCGGCGTCAACGTCCCCGACGCCTCGATCATGGTGATCGAACGGGCGGAGATATTCGGGCTCGCGCAGCTTCACCAGTTGCGCGGACGGGTGGGGCGCGGGGCGGCGGAATCGACCTGCCTCCTGATGTACCAGCCGCCGCTGGGCGAGACTGCCGAGCGGCGCCTGCAGATCCTGCGCGAAACCGACGACGGCTTCCGCATCGCGGAGGAGGATCTCTCCATGCGCGGCGCGGGCGACCTGATCGGTACCGCGCAGTCTGGCCTGCCGAGGTTCCGCATCGCCGATCTGGAGCGGCAGGCGGCACTGATGGCGGTGGCACAACGGGACGCGCGCAAACTTCTCGCCGACGATCCCGGGCTTGCAACGCCGCGCGGAGCGGCGGCGCGCGTGCTGCTGTGGCTGATGGAACAGGATCGGGCGATCCGGCTCATTTCCATCGGATGAGCCGTTTTCGTTCGCGGATGTTCTCTGAAAGTTCTTTACGAATCGTTTCGAACATGAGAACAAAGAGATAACATCTGTGGAGGTTGCTCATGGCACGGGAAGTGAAATCCGCCCTCATCCGCGCGCGCGGCACGCTTGTTCAGGATGCGGCCGGGGTTCTCTCCCTCGTCGCGATGCTTTTCGTGGCACTGCACCTGCCGTCGTTTCTCTGACCTGTCCGCTTCTGCCTCGCGGTTCGCCGTCCGGTTTCGCGCCTGTCCCCAGTCCCCGGCTCTGCCAGAGCCACGCGTCCGGTCCCCCGGCAATCGCCTGCCTCGCCGCCTTCTCCGGAAGGCGGCGTTTTTTCTTGTCCGGAAGGGTGTCAGGCGGCCGCTTCGGCCGCGGCCATGGCCTCGGCCGTCGCTTCGAGAACAAGGAGGATCGAGGCGTGCCGGTTCTTGTAGTCGCGCGCGGGCTCCAGCACCTCGTAACCGGCGAAGGGCGCCGTCGGCACGGGCCCGCCTTCCTTGAGCATGGCGCGAAGCTCGTCGCGCGCGCGCTCGACCTCGGCGCGCGTCCGGCCGATCATCTGCGCCCCCGCGATCGCCGCCGAGGCCTGGCCGAGCGCGCAGGCCTTCACGTCCTGGCCGAACTCGACGATGCGGCCGTCCGTCACCGCGACATCGACCGTGACGGTGGACCCGCAGAGCGGCGAGCGCTTGCGCACCGTCGCTGTCGGATGCTCCAGCCGACGAAGATGCGGTATGTCGGCTGCGAGCGCGAGGATGCGCTTGGAATAGAGGTGAATGAGGTCGCTGTCGCTCATCGGCACTCCCCCCGGGGCTTTCCCCGCCGGCGTCTGGAGTCTAGATAGGCGCAAAGCCGCGCGAAAGGAAGCCGGACGGATGCCCTTCGACCCTTCGACACTGGTCTACGATGCCCGTGGCCTCATCCCGGTGATCGCACAGGATCATGCCTCGGGCGAGGTCCTGATGCTGGCCTGGATGAACGCCGGGGCGGTGGCGCGGACGCTTGGGACCGGGCGCGTCACCTACTGGTCGCGGTCGCGGCAGGCCTTCTGGGTCAAGGGCGAGACCTCGGGCCATGTGCAGCGGCTGACGGAGATGCGGGTGGACTGCGACCGCGACTGCCTCCTGGTGCTGGTCGAGCAGGAAGGGCCGGCCTGCCACACCAACCGGCGGTCCTGCTTCTACACCGCCGTGCGTGACGGCGCCGAGGTGGAGATCCTGCGCCCCGAGGCGTAGCGGCGGCGGCGAGAGCCTCCGGCGGGAGTATTTGGACCACAATGAATTCGGCGTCAGGCGAGCCCGATCAGGCGGCGGATCTCGGCCGGCGTAACGCCCTCGTCCCGGTACTTGCGGATCGCGCGCGCGTCGTCGCGCTTGGCGAGCCGCTTGCCAGTCTCGTCCCGGATCAGCCGGTGGTGGTGGTAGACGGGGGTCGGCAGGCCGAGAAGGCGCTGGAGAATCACCTGGATCGGGGTGAATGCGAAGAGATCCTCGCCGCGGATCACATGCGTGATGCCCTGGTCGGCGTCATCGAAGGCCGAGGCGAGGAAATAGGCGACGATCCCGTCCCCTTTCCGGCCGAGAACCACGTCGCCGAAGGTGCGGCGCGCGGCCTCGGGATCGACCCGGTGGACGCCGGCGTGGGCCGGGCCGGTCTCGATGAAGACGAGCGTTTCGGGATCGAGCGCGGCGAGCGCGCGGTCGAGGTCGAGCCGCAGCGCATCGCCGGGTTGGCGGCCCGCCATCTCCCGCCCGCGGCACGTGCCGGGATAGAGGGAATGGGCCACGCCCTCCTGCGGGGCCGAGAGGACGGCGCGGATGTCGCCGCGGCTGCAGGAGCAGGGGTAGATCAATCCACGGGGGCCGAGGGAGTCGAGCCGGGCATTGTACGCGGCGAGATGGTCCGACTGCCGGTGCACGGGGCCGTCCCAGTCGAGGCCGAGCCAGGCGAGGTCTGCCAGGATCAGGGCCTCCCATTCAGGTCGCGATCGCTCGAGATCGGTGTTCTCCATCCTGAGAAGGAATTCTCCGCCCGCCGCGCGCGCCATGTCATGGGCGAGGATCGCGGAAAAGGCGTGGCCGAGGTGCAGCGGACCGGTCGGCGAGGGTGCGAAGCGCGTGCGCATCAACCCTGCCCGGCAAGCCATTCCACAAAAACGGTTTTTGCCCGGTCGGTATAGGCGCGGTAGCGATCCTTCCGACCCTTGCGGCCGCCCTTCGCGTCGATCGGCGGGAAGAGGCCGAAGTTGACGTTCATCGGCTGGAAGGTCCTTACCTCGGCGCCGCCGGTGATGTGGTGGACGAGCGCGCCCATGGCGGTCTCGGGCGGCGGCGGCGCGAGGTCTCGGCCGAGGATCTGGGCCGCCGCCATCCGGCCCGCGAGGAGCCCCATCGCGGCGCTTTCGACATAGCCCTCGACCCCGGTGATCTGACCGGCAAAGCGGATGCCGGGCCGCGATCTCAGCCGCAGCCGGTCGTCGAGCAGAGCCGGCGCGTTGATGAAGGTGTTGCGGTGGATGCCGCCAAGGCGCGCGAAACCGGCGTTCTGAAGGCCGGGAATCATCCTGAAAACATCGACCTGCGCGCCATACTTCATCTTGGTCTGGAAACCGACGATGTTGTAGAGCGTACCCATCGCGTTGTCGCGCCTGAGCTGGACGACGGCGTAGGGCTTGACCTCCGGCCGGTGGGCGTTGGTCAGTCCCACGGGCTTCATCGGCCCGAAGCGCAGCGTGTCGCGGCCGCGGCTCGCCATGACCTCGATCGGCAGGCAGCCGTCGAAGTAGCCGGCGGTCTCGCCCTCGCGGAACTCGGTCTTGTCGGCGGCGAGGAGCGCGTCGACGAAGGCCTCGTACTCCGCTTTGGTCATCGGGCAGTTGAGATAGGCGCGCCGCTCCGCCTCGGTCTCGCCCTTGTCATAGCGCGACTGCGCCCAGGCAACCGACATGTCGACCGTCCCGGCATGGACGATGGGGGCGATGGCGTCGAAAAAGGCGAGGTTGTCGGCGCCGGTCTCGGCCCGGATCGCCGCGGCGAGCGCGCCGGAGGTGAGGGGGCCGGTGGCGATGATCCACTGCCCGTCGCCAGGAAGTGCGGTGACCTCGCCCTCCGCGACCTCGATCAGGGGATGAGCGCGCAGTGCCGCCGTTACAGCCGCCGCGAAGGGGTCACGGTCGACGGCGAGTGCCCCGCCCGCGGGCAGGCGGTGGCGGTCGGCCATTCCGATGACGAGCCCGCCCGCCTCCCGCATCTCCCAGTGGAGCAGTCCCACGGCGTTCTTTTCGTGGTCGTCCGAGCGGAAGGAGTTGGAACAGACCATCTCGGCGAAGTCGCCGGTGCGGTGGGCGAAGGTGCCGACACGGGGCCGCATTTCGTGAAGGGTGACGGGAACACCCATCGCGGCCGCCTGCCAGGCGGCCTCCGATCCGGCCATTCCGCCGCCGACGATGTGAAGTCTTGCGCTCATCGCCCGTGATGTAGTCCGCCGCACGACGATTGAAAAGGCGGAGGGACCGCGCGGGCCCCGGAAAGCGAAAGCGGCCCCGAAGGGCCGCCAGCCTGCATGTCCGGAGGCCGAGATGCCCGCGGACCGGGTGCGTCGCACCGGCCTTGCGCCGGTGCCTGTCGGTTCAGATGCCGATGTCCATGAGATAGCCCTGCTCGCGCCGGCGATGCTTCGCCTCGTTCGGATCCTCGACCATCACGGAAGGGACGGCATCGTGCGAGCCGCGGAGGGCGGCGAAGAGCGACGCGATCAAGCCGCGGCTGGACGGGCGCTGGATCGACTGGCTCTGGTAGGCGCCGGCGATGTCGTAAAGGCTCATCTCAGGTTCTCCGTGAGTGCCCGGCTCCCCGACCGGTTCGGATGGGTTGAGGGCGGTCGGCTGCCCGGTGACGCTGCCCAGACTGGAGGGCATTTCTTTCCAGCACGTTAACAACACCGATTTATACTTCAGGTTGTGGCAAGATTGAGGCCGGCGCGGGGATTTGTTTCGACGCCAAGGCGCGGCGCGACCCTTCGCCGCCGCATTTGCACGTTCGGCGCGCATCGCGGGCACCCGGCGGGCAGAATCGCCCCGGTCTTGCGGAATCCGGCGCCAGGCTCTATCGCCTGACAGACCGCAGGAAAGCCCGCCCATGAAGTTTCTCGATCTCGCCAAGGTCTATATCCGTTCCGGCGGCGGCGGCGCGGGCTGTTCAAGCTTCCGGCGGGAGAAGTTCATCGAGTTCGGCGGGCCGGACGGCGGCGACGGCGGCAATGGCGGCTCGGTCTGGGCCGAGGCGGTGGAGGGGCTGAACACGCTCATCGACTTCCGCTACCAGCAGCATTTCTTCGCCAAGAACGGCCAGCCCGGCATGGGCAGCCAGCGGACCGGCAAGTCGGGCGAGGACATCGTGCTGAAGGTGCCCGTCGGCACCGAGATCATCGACGAGGACGAGGAGACGCTGATCGCCGACCTCACCGAGTCCGGCCAGCGCGTGCTTCTGGCGCAGGGCGGCAACGGCGGCTGGGGCAACCTGCGCTTCAAGTCCTCGACCAACCGGGCTCCGTCGCGCGCCAATCCCGGCCAGCCGGGGGTGGAGCGCACGATCTGGCTCAGGCTCAAGCTGATCGCCGATGCGGGGCTCGTGGGGCTGCCGAATGCCGGGAAGAGCACCTTGCTTGCCGCCGTCTCGAATGCGCGGCCGAAGATCGCGGACTATCCCTTCACCACGCTGGTGCCGAACCTCGGCGTCGTCGGGATCGACGGCAAGGAATTCGTCATGGCCGACATCCCCGGCCTCATCGAGGGCGCGTCGGAGGGGCGGGGCCTTGGCGACCTCTTCCTGGGCCATGTCGAACGCTGCGCCGTCCTCCTGCATCTCGTTGACGGAACTTCCTCAACGATCGCAAGGGACTACCGGACGATCCTGCAGGAACTCGAAGCCTATTCCGAGGACCTCGTGGCCAAGCCGCGGATCACGGCGCTGAACAAGGTCGACGCACTCGACGCGAAGACCCTCGCGAACCGGCGCCGCAGTCTCGAAAAGGTGGCCGGCGGCCCCGTTCACCTCATCTCCGGCGTTTCCGGCGCAGGCGTGCAGGAAGTGCTGCGCGCGCTGCTCTCGATCATCGCCGAGGGCCGGCGCGAAGCCGCGCCCGAGGAGCGGGAATGGCGACCCTGACGCCGGACATCGCGGCCGCGCGGCGGCTTGTCGTCAAGATCGGCTCCGCGCTCCTTGTCGATCCGGCGGGCGGTCTCCGGCGCGGCTGGCTCGAGGGGCTCGCCGCCGATGTGGCGCAGGCCAAGGCCCGGGGCGCCGACGTGATCCTGGTGTCCTCCGGTTCCATCGCGCTCGGCCGGCGTGTCCTGGGTCTGCCCGCCGGCGCCCTCACGCTCGACCAGAGCCAGGCGGCCGCCGCCGTGGGCCAGATCCGGCTCGCCCGCGCCTACGAAGAGGTGCTGGCGCCGCACCGGCTGACCGCCGGGCAGGTGCTGGTCACGCTCGAGGACACCGAGGACCGCCGCCGTTACCTCAACAGCCGCGCGACGATGGAGACCCTCCTCGGTCTCGGCGTCGTGCCGATCGTCAACGAGAACGACACCGTTGCGACCGACGAGATCCGCTTCGGTGACAACGACCGGCTTGCGGCGCAGATCGCGGTCACGGTGGGGGCGGACCAGCTCGTGCTCCTGAGCGACGTGGACGGGTTCTACTCGGACAATCCGAAGCTGAACCCCGCGGCGCAACGCTTTGATGTCATTGACAGGATAACGCCTGCGATCGAGGCAATGGCGGGCGATCCCGTTTCCGGTCTCTCGAAGGGCGGCATGAAGACGAAGCTGATGGCGGCGAAGACGGCGGTCGCCGGAGGCTGCGCCATGGTCATCATGGAAGGGTCCGTCCTGCGGCCGCTTGCGGCGCTCGCGGTGGGGGCGGCCGCGACCTGGTTTCTCGCCGAGGGTACGCCGCAAGTGGCCCGCAAGCGCTGGATCGCGGCGATGAAGCCGCGCGGGGAACTCAGGCTCGATGCAGGCGCCGTCACCGCGCTGGCGCAGGGCAAGTCGCTGCTGCCTGCAGGCGTGACGGCTGTCTCGGGCGCGTTCGGGCGCGGCGATCCGGTGGTCATCCTCGGCCCTGGCGGCGAGGCACTGGCCAGGGGCCTGGTGCGCTACACCGCCGTCGAGGCTCGGGCCATAGCCGGCCGGCGGTCGGGTGACATCGAGGGCGTTCTGGGCTATGCGGGACGCGGACCGATGGTGCACCGCGATGACATGGCGCGCTAGGCCCGCGCTGCGGATGCTTCTGGCAGGGGGTGCTGCGCCACGATGAAAGTCTTGGAAACGAAGGAAATGGGTGACGTTCCTGCGATGATGGCCCGGCTCGGCCGGGCGGCGCGCGCGGCTGCGGCAGAGCTCGCCTTCGCACCTGCCGAGGCCAAGCGGGCGGCCCTTCTGGCGGCCGCCGACGCGCTCTGTGCGGCGCGGGAGGAGGTCATGGCGGCCAATGCCGAGGACCTCGCCCATGGCCGCGAAAAGGGGCTGTCGGCAGCAATGATGGACCGGCTGCTTCTCGACGAGGCGCGTATCGGCGCCATCGTGGCGGGGCTCAGGGCGGTGGCCGCCCAGAAGGACCCGGTGGGCGAGGTCATCGCCGCCTGGGACATGCCCTCGGGGCTGCATATCGAGCGGGTGCGCACACCCCTCGGCGTCGTCGGCGTCATCTACGAGAGCCGGCCGAACGTGACGGCCGACGCCGGGGCGCTGTGCCTGAAGTCCGGCAATGCGGTGATCCTGCGCGGCGGCTCGGAAAGCTTCCACTCCTCCCGCGCCATCCACGCCTGCCTCGTTGCCGGACTGAAGTCGGCCGGGCTGCCCGAGGCCGCCATCCAGCTGGTGCCGACCCGGGACCGTGCCGCCGTCAGCGCGATGCTGGCCGCCGTGGAGCATATCGACGTGATCGTGCCGCGCGGTGGCAAGGGCCTCGTGGGCCTCGTGCAGGCAGAGGCGCGGGTGCCGGTCTTCGCCCATCTCGAGGGCATCTGTCACGTCTATGTCGACAAGGATGCGGACCCCGAAAAGGCGCGGCGCGTGGTCCTGAACGCCAAGACCCGACGCGCCGGCATCTGTGGCGCGGCCGAATGCCTGCTTGTCCACCGCGAGATCGCGGCGGGGCTCGGACAACGGCTCGTCGACGACCTCATGGCCGCGGGGGTGGAGGTGCGGGCCGAGGGACTGGTCGGGACCAAGGCCGCCGCGGAGAGCGATTTCGGGCGCGAGTTCCTCGACATGATCATCGCGGCCAGGGTCGTCGATGATGTCGATGCCGCCATCGCCCACATCCGCCGCCACGGGTCGAACCACACCGAGGCGATCCTCACCGAGAACGACGCGACGGCGGAACGCTTCTTCCAGCGGCTCGATTCGGCGATCCTGATGCGCAACGCATCGACCCAGTTCGCCGACGGCGGCGAGTTCGGCATGGGGGCCGAGATCGGCATCGCCACCGGCAAGCTGCACGCGCGCGGACCGGTGGGCGCCGAGCAGCTGACGAGCTTCAAGTATCTCGTGACCGGCGACGGCACTATCCGCGCCTGACCCTCAGTAATGCAGGGCGATGGCGGTGTCGTCGAGCCGGAGCGCGAGGCTGCGGCGCTGCCGTGCAAGCTCCATGGGCAGAAGCGCGAACTGCACCTGAGCGGCCGTGACCTCGGCCGTTCCGGCACCCCTGAGCCGCTCCCAGAGCGGCGGATCGACCTTCAGCCGCGGCGCCTCCGCCCCGATCTGCCAGCGACCGCCATCCGCGCTGACGCGAATCCGGCCGCCGAAGGGGAGCGCGCTTTCGAGGCACTGGATCGCGAGGAAGG
>NZ_JAYRTX010000007.1:0-55536 GCF_041919395.1 Albidovulum sp. | reverse complement strand
GCGAGGACTGCTGGATCGAGGTCGAGCACCTGCCGAAGGGCGTCATCCCCGGCGTCTTCACCCCGGTGCTGGAGTCGATCGGCAACATGTCCGTGGCCAAGATCGATGGCGCGGGCTACGCCAACGGCGCGAGCGTGGGCGGCACCTTCACCGCCGACGATGCCCCCTTCGGCGGCCGCACGCTCCTGAAGGGGAACGGCTTCAACATTCCGGCCGGGCCGATGGAGTACCGGGTGATGATCCAGGGCCCCTCGGATGTCAGCCCGCGCGCCTGGACCGTGCCCTTCGACGCCGACGTGACGACCTTCCCGTCGATCACGCCGGTCAGCCAGACGGTGAACGCCGTCGGCGACTGGTTCCCCTGGCTCGCCGCCTCGCCGCTCGTCACGGTGGCCGACAACCTTCTCGGCGCGCTCACCGGGCTCGAGAACGGGCTCCACAACGTCTATCTGGAGTTCCGCCAGCCCTTCGGCCCGGTCCTCGCCACGACGCCGCCGAAGGCCTTCATGGTCGACAACACCGCGCCGACCGCAGACATCGAGATCACCAGCGGCGCGGGCAACTGCGGCAAGTTCGGCATCGGCGAGGTGATCTCCGGCACCTATGCGATGACCGGGAACCACTCGGGCAGCCTCCTCATCCACGTCACGCCGCTTCCGGAGGCCGCCGGCGGCACGATGGTGATCACCTCGGCCGCCCCGGCCGCCTTCTTCACGCCGCCCTTCGCCGGCGGGAGTTCCTCCGTGTCGATCAGCTATGCCGCGCTGTCGCTCAACACCAACGGGGCGGCGGGCACCTGGGAACTCGACACCACCGGCATGGCCCCCTGCGGCTACAACATCCGCATCTACGTGCAGGACCGGACGATCGTGAGCAGCGGCCCGAACCACTGGGACGCGGGCGACATCGAAGGCTTCTGCCTCGAACAGAGGTGAGCCAAGCGCCGCGAAACGAAGAAGCCTGCCGGGGCGGTCCCCGGCAGGCCTTTCAGCACGCCACCGCGGGCGAACGGGTCACAGCCGCGAGGCGACGTTCTCCCAGTTCACGAGCTTGTCGAGGAAGTTCGCGAGATAGGCGGGGCGCTTGTTGCGGAAGTCGATGTAGTAGGAATGTTCCCACACGTCGCAGCCGAGAAGCGCGGTCTGGCCGAAGCACAAGGGGTTCACGCCGTTCTCGGTCTTGGTCACCTTCAGCGCGCCGTCCTTGTCCTTGACGAGCCAGGCCCAGCCCGAGCCGAACTGGCCCGCCCCGGCGGCGGCGAAATCGTCCTTGAACTTCTGGACGGAGCCGAAGCTGTCGGTCAGCGCCTTTTCCAGGGCACCCGGCATTTTCTTGTTCTCGCCCGGCCCCATCATCTTCCAGAACTCGTTGTGGTTCCAGTGCTGGCTGGCGTTGTTGAAGATGCCCGACTGCGCCACCGCGCCCGCCTGATAGGTGCCGCGGACGATGTCCTCGAGGCTCTTGCCCTCCCACTCGGTCCCGGCGACGAGCTTGTTGCCGTTGTCGACGTAAGCCTTGTGATGGAGGTCGTGGTGGTATTCGAGCGTCTCCTTCGACATGCCGAGCGACGCGAGCGCGTCATGGGCATAGGGAAGGTCGGGAAGGGTGAAGGCCATGGGTCAATCCTTTCGCGCATGGGGAAAGCCTAACCCGTATAAGCGCGCTTGGGTTCCCAAGGTCAAGACCAGAGCGGCGCGCGGGCGGATTGCGACCTTCCGCCCGCGTCGCGGTCGCGCGCGGCGACAAGAGGAGAGCATGAGGGCACCTTCGCCCATCCGCGCGCTGAAGCGCGAGAACGGCATTTCTTGATCAGGCGTTGCCGGGCCCGACCTTGGCCCGGCGCTTGCCCCGAGGCGGCTTCAGGCCGGGAAAAGCTCCGATCCCGGCCGGACCGAGACCTCCAGAAGGCCCATCACATAGGCCGCGACCGAGCGGAAGGATACCAGCGTGAACTCCTCCGGCCCCGATTTCCAGAAGGCGGCGGCGACCTGCGCCGCGCGGGTGCGGCGGATCTCGCCCTCGGCCAGAGCGTCGAAGTCTACCGGGCAGAGCTTCCTCAGCACCTCGTCGGCCCTGGCACCCCGGATGGTGAAGACCGCCCGGGCGTCGGAGACATCGGCCACGAGGTGATGCGTGCCCGCGAGCGCCTGTTCCAGCGCCGCGACGGTCGCCTGCGCCTCGCCGTAGGGCACGAGGACGAGAAGTTCGTCGGGCGACATCCATGCGGCGGCCCGGTCGCTCGCGACCTCGATCCGGCGCTGCGCCGGCACGGCCGTGCCAGTTGCGGCCTTCACCGCCTTCTTCATCGCGGCCGACCCGAGATCGCCGCGGACGGTGATCATGCCCCTCAGCCCGGCCTCGGACACCTGCACGAAGCCCTTGTGAGAAACGCCACTCAGGGCACTGACAGCCTTAGACATTCTGCTTCTCCCCGTCCTTGTCGAAGAAGACCGGATCGACGATCCGCGCCTTGACGACCTTGCCGTTATCCACCGGGAAGTCGAGCACCTCGCCCATCCGGTCCGGACCGCGTTTCACGAGCCCCATGGCGATCCCCTTGCCGAGGGTCGGCGAGAAGTAGGTGGAGGTCACGCGGCCCTGCATGTTGCGCTGGCCGTTGGCGTTGACGCCCTCGGCCGCCGCATAGGCCCCGTCCGGGATCACGCTGCCGTCGAGCGTCTCCAGACCCACGAGTTTCCAGCGGTCGGGATCGACCATGTGCTTTCGTTCCTGCGCCCGCTTGCCGAGGTAGTCGTCCTTCTTCTTCGAGATCGCCCACTGGAGGTTCAGGTCCTGCGGGATCACCGTGCCGTCGGTTTCGTCGCCGATCATGATGAAGCCCTTCTCGGCCCGCATGATGTGCATGGCCTCCGTGCCGTAGGGCATCACGCCGAGCGCCTCGCCGGCCTTCAGCAGCGCCTCCCAGAAGGCAAGGCCCTCGGACGCGGGCACCGCGACCTCGTAGGAAAGCTCGCCCGAGAAGGAGATGCGGTAAATCCGCGCGCGGAACCCGCCGAGCGTGCCCTCGCGCCATTCCATCGCCGGGAACGCCTCTTTCGAGACATCCATGCCACCGAGCTTCTCCAGCAGTTTCCGGGCGTTGGGACCCGCGACCGCGACCTGGGCATATTCCTCGGTGACGTTCGCGGTATAGACCTTCCAGTCCCACCACTCGCACTGAAGCCAGTCCTCCATCCAGCCGTGGATGCGCTCCGCGCCCCCGGTGGTGGTGTGGCAAAGCCAGGTGTCCTCGGTCAGCCGGACGACCACCCCATCGTCGCTGAGGAAGCCGTTCTCGGTGCACATGAGGCCGTACCGGCATTTGCCCACGGGAAGGGTGGACATCAGGTTGGTGTAGAGCATGTCGAGGAAGCGGCCCGCGTCCGGCCCCTTGACGATGATCTTGCCGAGCGTCGAGGCGTCGAGAAGCCCGACGGCGTTCCGGGTGTTGCGGATTTCGCGGTTGACGGCGTCATGGACGCCCTCGCCGCTGCGCAGGTAGCAATAGGCGCGCCGCCACTGGCCCACCGGCTCCCAATGGGCGCCATGGGTCTCGTGCCAGCCGTGCATCGGCGTGCGCCGGAGCGGCTGGAATATCTCGCCCCGCGCCTCGCCGGCGATGGCACCCATCGAGATCGGCGTGTAGGGCGGGCGGAAGGTCGTGGTGCCGGTGGCCGGGATCGCCTGGCTGAGCGCATCGGAAAGTACCGCCAGACCGTTGATGTTGCTGATCTTCCCCTGATCCGTCGCCATCCCGAGCGTGGTGTAGCGCTTGGTGTGCTCGACGCTTTCGTAGCCCTCGCGCGCGGCAAGCTGCACGTCCGAAACCTTCACGTCGTTCTGCGGATCGAGCCACATCTTCATGCGCAACGCGGGCCCGGCGCCCTGCGGCATGATCCAGACCGGCTGCATCGGCGCCTCGACCGCGGCCACGGCACCGGGCGCGGTGCCGGTGCCGCCGGCGGCCCGGTGCGCATCGGCGAGGATCTCGTGCGGCGTCAGGATGCCGTTCGCGGCCCCGACGGCGGTGACCATCGCGGCGCCGTCATCGCCCGTCGCGGGCCGCTTCGGGTCGGGACGGAACATCGCCTGCGCCTCGTCCCAGAGGAGCTTGCCGCCGCAGTGCGACCAGAGATGCACGACCGGCGACCAGCCGCCCGACATGGCGACCGCGTCGCAGGCGATGCTCTCGATCTCGGCGCCCTCGCCCGCCTGGATGCAGACCGAGACGCCGGTGACCTCCTTGCCGCCCTTGACCTTGGCGATGCCGTGACCGGCGAGGACGCGCACCCCGCGCGCCCGCACGGCCTCGGGGAGCTCGCCCTTCGCCTCGGGCCGCGCGTCGATCACCGCCGGGACCACGAGGCCGGCGTCGAGAAGCGCCAGCGCGGTGCGGTAGGCGTCGTCGCTGTTGGTCACGATCACGGTGCGGTCGCCGGGGCTGACGCCCCAGTTGACGACATAGTCGCGCACGGCGGAAGCAAGCATCACGCCCGGAATGTCGTTGCCGGCGAAGCTGAGCGGCCGCTCGATGGCCCCCGTCGCCGTCACGACATGGCCCGCACGGATGCGCCAGAGCCGGTGCCGCGGACGCCCGTCGCCGGGCGTGTGGTCGGCGATCCGCTCGTAGGCCAGCAGATATCCGTGGTCATAGAGACCGGCCGCCATCGTGCGCCCACGGAGCGTGACATTCGCCATCTTGCCAAGGGTTTCGATGGCGTTCTTCACCCAGTCTCCGGCGTCCTGCCCGTCGATCTGGACGCCGTCCACGACCGCCCGTCCGCCCCAGTGCGCCGACTGCTCGATGAGCCAGACCCGCTTGCCCGCGCGGCCCGCTGCGAGCGCGGAGGCGATCCCGGCGATGCCGCCGCCGACGATCACCACGTCGGCAAACGCATAGGCGTATTCGTAGCGGTCCTCGTCGCGGTGCTGCGGCACCTTGCCGAGGCCGGCCGACTGCCGGACGATCGGCTCGAAGACATGTTTCCAGGCGAAGCGCGGGAACATGAATGTCTTGTAGTAGAACCCGGCCGGCAGGAATCTTGCGACCTTGTTGTTGATCGCGCCGATGTCGAATTCGAGGCTCGGCCAGTGGTTCTGGCTGATGGTCTCCGCGCCCTCGAAGAGCTCGGTCGTGGTGGTGCGCTGGTTCGGCTCGAACCGCCCGCCCTGCCCGAGCCCGACGAGCGCGTTCGGCTCCTCGGCGCCGGAGGCCATCACCCCCCGCGGGCGGTGGTACTTGAACGATCGCCCGACCATCGTCTGGCCCGCGCCGAGAAGCGCCGAGGCGAGCGTGTCGCCGTGGTAGCCCTTCATCCGACGGCCGTTGAAAGTGAAGGAAAGGGGCTTCGTGCGGTCGATCAGCCGGCCGCCCTTCGATAGACGCGTGCTCACCTGTAGCCCTCCCAGTTCGGGCGCTTCGCCCTGATCTTCGCCTGAAGTTCCGCCGGTGGCTCCTTCGACTGCGCCGGATAGGTCCCGAAGACCTCGAGCGTCGCCGTGCAGCGGGCGGCGAGGAACCACTTGCCGCAGCCGTAGGCATGCCGCCAGCGTTCGAAATGCACACCCTTGGGGTTCTTCCGGACGAAGAGATAGCTTTCGAAGTCCTCGTCGCTGGAGCCGGGCCCGTAGCGCTTCAGATGCGCCTCGCCACCGGCCGTCAGTTCGGTTTCCTCGGCCTTCACGCCGCAGTAGGGGCATTCAAGGGTCAGCATGTCATTGTCCTTTCGGAGCCGGGCCGGGGGCGCTGCCCCCGGACCCCCGGAGTATTTTCGCCACAATGAAAGAGCGGTGCTTCCATCAGTGCGCCACCCCCGCGGCGACGCTTTCGTCGATGAACTTGCCCTCGCGGAAGCGGTACATGGAGAATTCCTCGGTGAGCGGCGAGTGCCCCCGCGCCATCAGTTCCGCCATGGCCCAGCCGGAGCCCGGGATCGCCTTGAAGCCGCCGGTGCCCCAGCCGCAGTTGACGAAGACGCCCTCGACCGGCGTCTTCGAGAGGATCGGCGAGCGGTCGCCGGTCATGTCGACGATGCCGCCCCACTGGCGCAGCATCTTCAGGCGCGAGAGCATCGGGAAGGTCTCGATCAGCGAGCGGACGGTTTCCTCGATGTGGTGGAAGCTGCCGCGCTGGGTGTAGTTGTTGAAGCCGTCGGTGCCGCCGCCGATCACCATCTCGCCCTTGTCGGACTGGCTCATGTAGCCGTGCACGGTGTTGGCCATGACGACCACGTCCATGCAGGGCTTGATCGGCTCGCTGACCAGCGCCTGAAGGGCGAGCGACTCGATCGGCAGGCGGAAGCCCGCCATCTCGGCCAGCACGCTCGAATTGCCGGCAACGACCAGACCCAGTTTGTCGCAGTCGATGGCACCCTTCGTCGTGTCGATCCCCTTGACGCGGCCGCCCTCGCTGCGCACGCCGGTGACCTCGCACTGCTGGATCACGTCCATGCCCATCGCGCTGCAGGCCCGCGCATAGCCCCAGGCCACCGCGTCGTGCCGCGCGGTGCCGCCGCGCGCCTGGTAGAGCGCGCCGAGCACCGGATAGCGCGGCCCGGCGATGTTGATGATCGGCACCAGCTTCTTGACCTCGTCCGGCTCGATCCAGCGCGTCTCCACCCCTTGCAGGTTGTTGGCGTAGACGGTGCGCTTGTAGCCCCGGACCTCGTGTTCGGTCTGGCCGAGCATGAGAAGGCCGCGGGGGGAGAACATGACGTTGTAGTTCAGGTCCTGGCTCATCGTCTCGTAGAGCGAGCGGGCCTTTTCGTAGATCGCGGCCGAGGGGTCCTGGAGGTAGTTGGAGCGGATGATCGTGGTGTTGCGCCCGGTGTTGCCACCGCCCAGCCAGCCCTTCTCGATGATCGCGACATTGGTGATGCCGAAATTCTTGCCGAGATAGTAGGCGGTGGCGAGGCCGTGGCCGCCGGCGCCGACGATCACGACATCGTACTTCCGCTTCGGCTTGGGCGACGGCCAGGCGCGTTCCCAACCCTGATGGTAGCTCATCGCCTCGCGCACGATGGCGAAGACGGAGTAGCGTTTCAGGCCCATGCGAATCCCCCTGGTTCAGCCGTAGAGGCGTCCTGATGCTTGTGGAGCCTGACGGCTCCGCCAACCCTCCGGCAAACGTCGCAACAGGTAAAAATGCGACAGGGGTCCCGGTTCTGCGACAAGGTGCCCCCCGGCGCGGGCCGCTTCGGGCTTTCGCGCGGCGAAGGGAACGCTTACATCGGGCGGCGGAAACGGAGACGCGATGCTGTTCTGGACCCTCTCGATCGGCTTGGCGGCCCTCGTTGCCTTGGCACTTGCCCGTGCGCTCTGGCGCGGCGGCGCCGGCCGCGCGGAGGCCGAGGCGGACCTTCAGGTCTACCGCGACCAGCTCCGCGAGGTGGACCGCGACCTTGCCCGCGGCGTGATGCCCGCGGCAGAGGCCGACCGCGCCCGGATCGAGATCTCGCGCAAGCTCCTGGAGGCCGACCGCACGGGTCGGGGCGCGGTCACGGCGGCGCGCGGCAACCCCCTGATCCCGCTCATCGTCATCGGCGCGGCGGTGGCGGGCGCAGTCGGGCTCTACGCGACGACCGGCGCCCCGGGCTATCCCGACCTGCCGATCGCGAAGCGCATCGCCCGGGCCGAGACCTTCCGCGAGACCCGTCCCTCGCAGGCAGAGGCCGAGGCGGCAGTAGTCCTGCCCGAGCGGCCCGCACCGGCGGCCGACTATCTCGCGCTGGTCGAGCGGCTCCGCGCCGCCGTTGCCGACAAGCCCGACGACGTCGCCGGCCAGAGGCTCCTCGCCCGGAACGAGGCCGTGCTCGGCAACTTCCCGGCGGCGATCGCGGCGCAAAGGCGGGTGATCGAGCTCTCCGGCACCGCGGCCACGGCCGAGGACTTTGCCACGCTTGCCGACACGATGATCCTCGCCACCGGCGGCTATGTCTCCCCCGAGGCGGAGGAGGCGCTCGACCGGACGCTCGAGCGCGACCCGAGGAACGGCACCGCGCGGTTCTACCTCGGCCTGATGTGGGCGCAGACGGGCCGGCCCGACCATGCCTTCGCGCTCTGGCGCGGCCTGCTGGAGGAGGGCCCGGAGGAGGCGCCCTGGATTCCCGCGATCCGGGCCGACATCGCCATGCTCGCACAGGCCGCCGGGGTGAACTACATGCCGCCCCCGGCGCCCGGCACGGCACCCGGTCCGGACGCCGGCCAGGTGGCCGCCGCCGCGGAGATGACGCCGGAAGAGCGCCAGCAGATGATCCGCGGCATGGTGGACCAGCTTTCCGACCGGCTCGCGTCCGAGGGCGGCCCGGCCGCGGACTGGGCGCGCCTCATCATGTCGCTCGGCGTCCTCGGCGAGGCCGAGCGCGCGAAGTCGGTCTTCGCAGAGGCTGAGGGGCGCTTCGCCGGCCGCGACGCGGACCTCGCCGTGATCCGCGCGGCGGCCGCGCAGGCCGGGGTCGCGGAGTGATCTTCGAACGGATCGAGGATTTCGCTGCCGCCCTGCCGCAGGCCCGGGCGGTCGCCGGGCTGGACCTCGGCACGAAGACCATCGGCGTCGCGGTCTCGGATCCGCTCCTCTCGGTCGCCTCGCCGCTCCTGACCATCCGGCGGACGAAGTTCACCGCCGATGCCGCGGCCCTCCTCGACCTCTGCGGCAAGCGGGGGATCGGCGGACTGGTTCTCGGACTGCCGCGCAACATGGACGGGACGGAGGGCCCGCGCTGCCAGTCCACCCGCGCGTTCGCCCGCAACCTCGAACGGCTGACCGAACTTCCCGTCACCTTCTGGGACGAACGGCTCTCCACCGTCGCAGCCGAACGCGCGCTCCTGGAGGCGGATACGTCCCGAAAGCGTCGCGCCGAGGTTATCGACCATGTGGCCGCAGGCTATATCCTCCAGGGTGCGCTCGACCGGATCGGGCATCTGAGGCGGGACACATGACGGACGAGGTCTGGAAGCGGCCGGAGATCGAAAGCCCCTGCGTGCGGGTCTGTGTCGTCCATCCCGCGGAACGCATCTGCGTCGGCTGCTACCGATCGGTCGACGAGATCGCCGGCTGGAGCCGGATGAGCCCGGAGGACCGGCGCCGGATCATGGCCGAGCTTCCCGCCCGCGCGCCGCGCCTCAGCCAGCGCCGCGGTGGACGGGCGGCGCGCAGGGCCATCGACTGACCGCCGCGCCCACCGGTCCTTCCCCGGCACGAAGGGACCCGGCAGGTTGCGCCGCGCGCGATACCACCGCCCGGCAGCCCCGACCTTCCGGCGACCGCTCAGTAGCCGGCCGCCTTCCGCAGCATGTTGAGCGCGACGAGCGCAAGGAAGGCCGCGAACACCCGGCGGAGCGGCGCCGGGTCCATCGCATGGGCGAGCCGCACGCCCAAAGGCGCGGTGGCGAGCGTCATCGTGATGATGACGAGAAAGGCCGGCAGGTTCACCGATCCGAGCGTGTAGGGCGGGGCCTCCACCGCCGGGGTGAAGAGGAAACCTGTGACCGAGGGCGCGGCGATGAGCACGCCGAAACCAGCCGCGGTCGCAACGGCGCGGTGGATCGGCACGCCATAGAGGCTCATCAGCGGCACCCCGAAGGAGCCGCCGCCGATCCCCATCAGGACCGAAAGGAACCCCACGAGCGGTGAGAGCACCGCCCGCGCCCTCCCGGCCGGCATCGCCGGCCCCAGGCGCCAGGTCGAGCGGCCGAGCCCGAGATAGAGCGCGACGACCAGCGCGAGCGTGCCGAAGATCGCCTGCAGCACCGGCGTCCGCAGGGCCGCGACGGCGAAGACCGCCGCCAGGGCGCCGAGGGCAATCCCCGGCGCCCAGCCACGGAGAATCGTCCAATCCACCGCGCCCTTGCGGTTGTGGGAGAAGACGGAGCGCAGCGAGGTGACGATGATCGTCGCGAGCGAGGTGGCAAGGCAGACCTGCATCAGGTCGGGCCCGACGAAGCCGAGCCCCTCGAAGGCATAGTAGAACGCCGGAACGAGGATGATCCCGCCACCGACGCCCAAAAGCCCCGCGATCACGCCGGCGAAGGCGCCTATCGCCGCCAGCAACGCCACCATGGGCAGAAGCTCTGATATCTCCGGCATCTGGCGTCCCGTTCCCGTTCGGAAAAGTCCTGCGGCGCAGCGCATAGCCGCTCCGCGCGGAATTGGCCAGAAGCCTCGACCGATCCGGCGCCGAGGCGCGCCGATTCAGGCCGCGAGGGCGCGCATCGGCGCGAGCGCGGCGTCGATGACCTCCGGCCCCGCGCCCGTCGCGTTCGCGCGCTCCGACAGGATGCGCCGCCAGTGCCGCGCGCCGGGGCAGCCGTGGAAGAGGCCGAGCATGTGGCGCGTGACCTGGTGGAGCCGCCCCCCCGCCTCCAGATGGCGCGCGATATAGGGCCGCATCCGCTCCACCACCTCGAAGCGGCCGGGCCCGGCCGCGCCGCCGAAGAGGCGCCGGTCGGCGTCGGCGAGGATATCGTAGGGTTCATGATAGGCCGCGCGACCGATCATCACCCCGTCGAGCCCCGCCGCGAGGAATGCCTCGGCCTGATCGAGCGAGGTGATCCCGCCGTTGACCGAGATGTGAAGGTCCGGAAAGGCCTGCTTCATGGCCAGGACCAGCGGGTAGTCGAGCGGGGGAACCTCGCGGTTCTCCTTCGGGCTCAGTCCCTTGAGCCAGGCCTTGCGGGCATGGATGGCGAAACGCCGGACGCCGGCGGAAGCGACGGTTTCGAGGAAGGCCGGCAGCACCGCCTCGGGCACCTGGTCGTCCACGCCGATCCGGCATTTCACCGTCACCTCGACCGGCGCGACCCCAATCATCGCCGCGACGCAATCGGCCACCAGCGCCGGCCGCTCCATCAGCACGGCGCCGAAGCAGCCCGACTGAACCCGGTCGGAGGGGCAGCCGACGTTCAGGTTGATCTCGTCATGGCCGTAGCCGGCGGCGATCCGCGTCGCCTCTGCAAGCTCGCCCGGGTCCGACCCGCCGAGCTGCAGCGCCACCGGATGCTCGACCGCGTCGAACGCCAGCAGACGGTCGCGGTCCCCGTGGATCACCGCCGGGGCCGTCACCATCTCGGTGTAGAGCAATGCCTCGCGGCTTATCTGGCGGTGGAAGACGCGGCAGTGACGGTCCGTCCAGTCCATCATGGGCGCCACGGACAGACGCGCAGCGTGCTGGGCCTCTATGCCGGGCATGACCCTCTGTTCCCTCGTTATCGACCTGCCCGCGGGCCAGGGGCGGTGCCCTCCCGCGCCGGCCCTTCTAGCGAAGACGGGCGCAGAGCACCAGCCACGCCACCCCCGCCCGTCAATCCTCGAGCGCCTTGCGGTACATGTGCCAGGAGGCGTGGCCGAGGACCGGCAGGACCGCGAAAAGCCCGAGGAACCAGGGGACCATTCCCACGAAGAGGAGCACCGCGATGAGCCCGCCCCAGACGACCATCACAAGCGGGTTCGCCAGCACCGTCTTCACCGAGTGGATCATCGCCGTGACGAAGTCGATCTCCTTGTCGAGCAGCAGCGGCAGGCCCACCACGGTCGTGGCGAAGAGGACGCCGGCGAAGCCTGCACCGATCACGCTGCCGACTGCGAGCATCAGGGGGCCGTTGCCATCGAGAAAGAGGCTCGCCATGTCGGACGCCGGCCCGAAGGCCCTGAGACCCATGAAGAGCGCGAAGAGCGCGTGCGCAACGAAGACCCAGAAGAGGAAGTGGACGATGATGACGGCGGCGATCGCGGGGATCTGCCGGTCCTTCTGCGCGAAGACGACGCCGAGAATCTCGGTCCAGCGCAGGGGAATGCCCTTCTCGAGCCGGCGGCTTACCTCGTAGAGCCCGACGGCCGCGAAGGGTCCGAGAAGCGGAAAACCCACGGCCACCGGCGCGAGCCACCATTGCTGGCCCGCCACCCCGTAGACCTTCCAGAGGATCAGCCCGCCCGCGACATAGACGGCGCTGAAGAAGATGCCGTAGAGCGGCGCACGCAGGAAGTCGCGCAAACCCCGGCGGAGCACCACCCCGATGTCGGAAAGCTCCACCTGCCGGATCTCGGGCAGCGGGTCGGGCCCGCGATCGGTTGCGTCCATGTCTCCTCCCTCGGCGCATGCGGGGAAAGGCTAGGACAGGCCCGGGGCCCGTGGCAAGAGCCGTGGCAACAGGGACCGGGCGGGGATCAGGCCTCTGCCCGCGCCTCGGCGCGGCTCTTGCCGGCGACGTCCATCGCCAGCGTCGCCGCCATGAAGCCGTCAAGGTCGCCGTCGAGCACGCCCTGCGTGTCCGAAGTCTCGTAGCCGGTGCGCAGGTCCTTCACCATCTGGTAGGGCTGGAGCACATAGGAGCGGATCTGGTTGCCCCAGCCGGCATCGCCCTTCGATTCATGCGCGGCGTTGATCGCGGCATTCCGCTTGTCGAGTTCGAGCTGGTAGAGCCGCGAGCGCAGGGCGTTCATGGCAATCTCGCGGTTCTGGTGCTGCGACTTCATCGAACTGGTGACAACGATGTTGGTCGGCAGGTGGGTGATCCTGACCGCGGAATCGGTGGTGTTGACGTGCTGCCCGCCGGCGCCCGAGGAGCGGTAGGTGTCGATGCGGATATCGTTGTCGGGGATCACGATCTCGATGTTGTCATCCACCACCGGATAGACCCAGACCGAGGAAAACGACGTGTGCCGCCGCGCGGCGCTGTCATAGGGCGAGATGCGCACCAGCCGGTGGACGCCCGATTCCGACTTGAGCCAGCCATAGGCGTTAGGCCCCGAAATCTTGTAGGAGGCCGAGCGGATGCCCGCCTCGTCGCCCGGCGTTTCCGACTGAAGCTCGACCTTGTAGCCCTTCTTCTCGGCCCAGCGCACATACATGCGCGCCAGCATCGAAGCCCAGTCGCAGCTTTCGGTGCCGCCGGCGCCGGCGTTGATCTCGAGGAAGGTGTCGTTGCCATCGGCCTCGCCGTCGAGCAGCGCCTCGAGTTCCTTGGCGGCGGCGAATTCCTTCAGTGACCGCAGGGAGGTCTCGGCCTCGGTGACGATCTCCTTGTCGTCCTCCATCTCGCCCAGCTCGATGAGGTCGACATTGTCCTTCAGCTCGCGCTCGATCCGGCGGTAGGTCTCCACCTGGTCGAGAAGCATCTGACGGTCGCGCATCAGCTTCTGGGCGCGCGTCGGGTCGGACCAGAGGTCGCCGTCCTCGATCATCGCGTTCATCTCTTCCAGCCGGTGCGCCGCCGTCTCCCAGTCCATCCGCTGACCGAGGAGTCGCAGCGACTTCTCCACCGCCTCGACCACATTTTCCATTTCGGCGCGCATGGGCCGTCGTCCTTCCGTCAAAGTGCAGCGCACAGATAGTCCACCCGCCCCGGCCCGGCAAGGGCGGGGCGCCGGACGACGCGCCGCGTGTCAGTAGAGACCGCCGGCCGAGAGGGTGCCGAAATCGGCCTTCTTCGGGATGACCTTCGTCTTGCCCGTGGAGGTGGTGACCGTCGTTCCCCCGCCGCCCTCGTCGCCGCCCAATTCGCCGTAGGCGTAAAGCGGCAGGTTCTGGCCCATGGCAAAGCCGCCGTCGACCATCGCGCCGATGCCGAAGATCGGGATCTCGCCATCGCGGAAGAACTCGGCCTGGACGAAGTCGCCGGTGACGTCGTCGGGCAGGCGCTCGCCGGTGAAGCGGTTGATCTTGATGAAGTGACCGCCCGCGGGCACGCGGAAATCGGTCCCGCCGTATTTCTCCACCGCCTTCTTCATGAAGGCGTTGAACACGGGCACGCAGAGGGTGCCGCCATAGGCCCCCTGCCCCAGCGTTCTGGGCTGGTCGTAGCCCATGTAGCAGCCTGCGACGATGTTCGAGGTGAAGCCGATGAACCAGACATCCTTGGCGTCGTTCGTGGTGCCGGTCTTGCCCGCCACCGGCACCGGCAGCTTGACGCCGGAGCCCGAGCCGCGCAGCACCACGCCCTGCAACATCGACGTGAGCTGATAGGCGGTCACCGGGTCCATCACCCGCTCGCGGTCCGAGGTGATCCGCGGCGCGACGCCCGGGTCGAGGCTCGCGAGCTTGCAGTCGACGCAATCGCGCTGGTCGTGGCGGTAGATCGTCCGGCCCCAGCGGTCCTGCACGCGGTCCACCAGCGTCGGTTCCACACGCTCGCCGCCGTTGGCGAACATCGCGTAGGCCGCCACCATCTTGAAGAGCGTCGTCTCCTGCGCCCCGAGCGCGTTGGCGAGGTAGGGGTCGAGGTGGTCATAGACGCCGAAGCGTTCGGCATAGCCGGCCACCGTCTCCATCCCGATCTCCTGCGCGACGCGCACCGTCATGAGGTTCCGCGACTGCTCGATCCCGGTCCTGAGCGGCGTCGGCCCGTAGAACTTGTTCGAGGCGTTCTTCGGGCGCCACAGACCCTGCGGCGTGTCCACCTCGATCGGTGCGTCGACGACGATCGTCGCGGGCGAAAAGCCGCTGTCGAGTGCCGCGGCATAGACGAAGGGCTTGAAGGAGGAGCCCGGCTGGCGCTGCGCCTGCGTGACCCGGTTGAAGACCGAGGACTGGTAGGAAAAGCCGCCCTGCATGGCGATGACCCGGCCGGTGTTCACGTCCATCGCCAGGAAACCGCCCTGCACTTCCGGCACCTGGCGCAGCGACCAGCGCTTGAAAGACCCGTCCTCGTTCGCAAGGGCGGCCACCATCACCACGTCGCCGACCGCGACGAGGTCGCCCGCGGCCTTCGCCTTCTTTCCAAGCTTGCCGTCCTCCAGCCGCTTCCTGGCCCAGGTCACGTCCTCGGCGGGAATCCAGTGGCCGTCCTCGTCATCCGAGACGCCCTCGATCCCGATGCGGGCGGCGCTTTCGCCGACCTCAAGCACCACGGCAGGGAGCCAGCCCGGCACGTCGCGCGGCACCTCGGTTTCGGCCAGCGCCGTCCGCCAGGCCTCCTCCGAGGCCAGCGCCTCGGCCGGCAGCGCCTTGCGGGTGCCGCGCCAGACGCCTTGCCGGCGGTCGAAATCCTCCAGCGCCTCCTGCAACGCCTCGGCGGCGGCCATCTGCATCTCAGGGTCCTCGGTCGCGCGGATCGCGAGGCCGCCGCCGAAGAACTCCTCCTCGCCGAAGCTGCGCGAAAGCTGCCGCCGGATCTCGTCGGTGAAGTAGTCGCGCGGCGGCAGCGATCCCTTGAACGAGGGGTAGTCGCCGCCCTGAACCGTCTTCAGCGGCGCCGCCGTGGCGGTGTCGAACGTTGCCTTGTCGATGTAGCCGTTCTGGAACATCTCGCGCAGCACGTAGTTGCGCCGCTCCACCGCCGCCTCGCGGTTCTTGACCGGGTGGTAACTGTAGGGCGCCTTCGGCAGCGCGGCGAGGTAGGCGGCCTCTTCGGGCTGGAGTTGCGCCAGGGTCTTGTTGAAGTAGGTCTGCGCCGCCGATGCGACGCCGAACGAGAGGAAGCCGAGGTCGATCTCGTTGAGGTAAAGCTCGAGGATCTTGTCGCGCGGCAGCGTGTTCACGAGCCGGTTGGCCAGCACGAGTTCCTTGATCTTCCGCTCGGCCGTCCGCTCGCCGCCGAGAAGGAAGTTCTTGGCGACCTGCTGCGGGATCGTCGAGGCGCCGCGCAGCGTCTGGCCGCGGGTGCGGATCGCATCCCAGAGGGCACCGGCCATGCCGCGCGTGTCAAAACCCTGGTGCGAATAGAAATTCTTGTCCTCGGCGGAAATGAAGGCCTGCTTCACGACGTCGGGGATTTCCTCGATCGGCGCGAAGATGCGACGTTCGGTGGCGAATTCGTCCATCAGGCGACCCTCGCCCGAATAGATGCGGCTGATCGTCTTCGGCGTATAGCGGCTGAGGTATTCGTGGTCCGGCAGGTCGCGCGAATACATCCAGAAGACCGCCCCCACCGTCAGCGCGGCAAATGCGACTCCGGTGACGATCCAGCTGAAGATGGCGCCGACGAAGGAGAGAACGAACCGGATCACGCGAGACTCCCGAGAGAACGCGGCGTCTATACAGTGCACGGCGGGGCGGGTCAAAACAACTCGGCTTGTGCCGCGCGCCTTGGCGGATCGCCGCGTGCTACTGCCGCAGGAGCTTCGCCTCGGCCGCGTCGGCTTCCGCCCAGGTCTTCAGTGCCGCGAGGATGGCCTCTTGCATCGTCGCGCGCCACACCGGATCGACGAGCCGCTTGCGGTCGGCCTCGGACGACAGGAACCCGACTTCGAGCAGGATCGAGGGAATGTCCGGCGACTTCAGCACCGAGAAGGCCGCCTGCTGGATCGGATGCCGGTGCATCCTGCCGCCCTTCTCGCGGATTGCCGCCGCGAGTGCAGCCGCCAGCCGGTCGGCCCGGGGCTGAGTCTCGGTCCGGGCCATGTCCATCATCACCTGTGCCACGAGGTCGTCCTGGGCGGAAAGATCGACCCCGGCCAGGAGATCGGCCCGGTCGTGCCACTCTGCAAGCCGCGCCGAGGCCCCGTCGCTGGCCTCCTCGGCGAGGAGGAAGACCGTGGCCCCCGTCGCCTCGCCCTCTGCCAGCGCATCGGCATGGAGCGACAGGAACACGTCCGCGCGGGCGGCGCGGGCGACGCTGATCCGGGTTTCGAGGGGGACGAAGACATCCTCCTCGCGGGTCATCACGACGGTCATCCCGGAACGCCGCAGAAGTTCGGCCAGTTCGCGCGCAAAGCCGAGAATCACGTCCGCTTCCTGGAGGGCGCCCGCCTCGGCGCCGGGGTCGATGCCGCCATGGCCGGGGTCTATCACCACGACGAGCGGCGCCTCGCCGGTCTGGCGGCGCTTCGGCGTATCGACGACGGCGGGCTTCGGAAGCGCCCAGCGCGCGACCTCGGGCGGGCCGGCGGCCGTCGCGGCGGCGAAGGCGGAGGCGTCCTCGGGCACAAGCCGGATGCGCACCTCGCCCTCGCCACCGGCTCCGACCCGTTCCTCGGCGCTGTCGATCCGGTAGGGGCCGTCCAGCTCGGCCACAAGCCGCGACCAGCCGGCACGGACCGGCCCCCAGGCCAGCGCCCGCACCCGTTCGGAGCGGTCGAGGGCCGCGGGCCGCGAGACGCCGAACGCGACCTCGGAGAAATCGAGCACGAGCCGGGGCGGGTCGTTCATGAGGAAGGCGCGATAGGGCACCGCCTTGGAAATCGCGAGATCGACCGCGACGCCTGCGCCCTCGTCGGCCACGCGCGACGCGGCCGGATCGAGATGGGCGAGCGCGGTCAGGTCCGCCGCCCGCAGCGGGGCCGCCGCCAGCATGGCGAGGCAAAGGAGGAGTGCCCGAAGCATCATGCGCCTGCCCGTTTTCCCGCGATGATAGGCCGCCGCGCCGGCGCGGCCCAAGCCCTAACCGCGCGTCGTCATGAAGTCGTGAAGCCGCCGGAGTCCTTCGCGGATGTCGCCCGTGGACCGTGCGTAGGAAAACCGCAGGGTCCCGGCCCCCCGCACCGGGTCGAAGTCGAGCCCGGGCGTCACCGCCACCCCTGCCCGGTCGAGGATCTCGGCCGCGAAGGCGCGGCTGTCGGAGGTTAGGTCCGACACGTCGGCATAGATGTAGAAGGCGCCATCGGGCGGCGCGATCCGCGTGAACCCGGCCTTCGGCAGTTCCTCCAGCATCAGCCGGCGGTTCTCGGCATAGACCCGGACGTTGGCTTCAAGCTCCTCGGCGCAGCCGAGTGCGGCCAGTGCCGCGACCTGGCTCGCGTGTGGCGGGCAGATGAACATGTTCTGCGCCAGCCGCTCCACCACCCGCACGTGCGCCTCCGGAACGACCATCCAGCCGATGCGCCAGCCGGTCATGGAGAAGTACTTGGAAAAGGAGTTGACGACGTAGACCTCGTCCGTGACCTCCAGCGCCGTGACGGGTCGCCGGTCATAGTTCAGCCCGTGGTAGATCTCGTCCGAGATGAACGCGAGCCCGCGCGCCGCGCAGAGCCCGGCGAGAGCCGCAAGCTCCTCGCGCGCGAGCATCGTCCCCGAGGGGTTGCCGGGCGAGGCGACGATCAGGCCCTGCACGTCATGGGGAACCTCGTCGGGCACCGGCTGGTAGCGGTTCTCCGGCTGCGTCGGGATACCGACGGCCGTGACAGACATCGCGCGCAGGATCTGGCGGTAGGAAGGATAGCCGGGCTCGCCGAGCGCCACCCGGTCGCCCGCGTCGAAGAGCGCCGAGAAGGCGAGAAGGAACGCCCCCGAGGACCCCGCCGTCACGATCACCCGCGCGGGGTCGAGATCGACGCCGTACCGCTCGGCGTAATGCCGCGCGATTCCCTGCCGCAGCGCCGGCAGGCCGAGCGCCACCGTATAGCCGAGCGCATCTTCTTCCAGCGCCCGGGCCAGGGCCGCCCGCGCGGCGGCAGGCGCCGGCGTGGACGGCTGGCCCACCTCCATGTGGATGATGTGGCGGCCCGCCGCCTCGGCCGCGCGGGCGGCCTCCATCACGTCCATCACAATGAAGGGATCGACCATCCCGCGGCTTGATGTGCGCATCGTTCTCTCTATGGTGGCGGCCGTTGACGGGGTCGTTCTTTCCAGCCCGCGGCACCAAGGTCAATGGGCCGCACCGGCCCGGCCTTGCGCCGCCGGAAAGCCTGCGATGGCCTGTCCCGATTTGTCCGACCCGGTGCGCCACAGGCGCGCCCCCGATGAGAGGCCGCCGATGAAACTCGTCCCGCTCGCGTTCGCCGCGATGATTGCGACCCCCGCCACCGCCTTCGACATGACGAAGATGACGGAGGCCGAGCGCGATGCATTCCGCGCCGAGGTCCGGGCCTATCTGATGGAAAACCCCGAGGTTCTCGCCGAGGCGATCGACGAGTTGCAGAAGCGCCAGGCCCAGGCGGCGGCTGATGGCGATGCCGCGCTTGTGAAGGCCAACGCCGCGGATATCTTCGAGGACGGCTTCTCCTTCGTCGGCGGCAACCCGGAGGGCAGCCTCACGGTCGTCGAGTTCATCGACTACCGCTGCGGCTACTGCCGGAAGGCCCATGCCGAGGTCGCCGATCTCGTGGCCTCGGACGGCGACATCCGCTACATCGTCAAGGAATTCCCGATCCTCGGCGAACAGTCCGTGATCGCCTCGCGATTCGCGATCGCGGCGCTCCAGTCGGTCGGCCGGGATGCCTACGAGAAGATCAACGCGGGCTTCTACGAGGACTTCCGCGGCGACGTGACCGAGGACACGCTCCTCTCCTTCGCCGAGGATCTCGGGCTCGACGGCAAGGCGATCCTCGCGAAGATGGACGCGCCCGAGGTGACCAAGGTCATCGAGGCGAACCACCTTCTCGCGCAGCGGATGCAGATTTCCGGCACGCCCACCTTCGTCATGGGCGACCAGATGCTGCGCGGCTACGCGCCGCTTGAGACGATGCGCGCCATCGTCGCCGGCGAACGCGGCTGAACCGGCCCGATCCCCAACACTGACGCAGGCTGACCCTGCCATGCCGCTTGCGGGCGTTGCCCTTGCCGCGAAAGGGCTTAGATAGACCTGCGAACGGACGAAAAGGGCTTGCCATGGCCGACGATGCGCTGGTGATCTTCACGCCTTCGGGTAAACGCGGGCGCTTTGCCCTTGGCACCCCCGTGCTTACCGCCGCGCGCCAGCTCGGCGTCGATCTCGATTCGGTCTGCGGCGGGCGCGGCATCTGCTCCAAGTGCCAGATCACGCCCGGCTACGGCGAGTTTCCGAAGCACGGCCTGACCGTGACAGCGGATGCGCTGTCCGAGTGGAACGCGGTCGAGGAACGCTACGACCGCATCCGCGGCATGAAGGAGGGCCGCCGGCTCGGCTGCCAGGCGAAGATCATGGGCGACGTCGTCATCGACGTTCCGCCGGAAAGCCAAGTCCACCGCCAGGTGATCCGCAAGTCCGCGACCGCGCGGGTGATGACCATGGCCCCGGCGACCCACGCCTACTACGTCGAGGTGGCCGAGCCCGACATGCACGAGCCTTCTGGCGATTTCCAGCGCCTTGCCGCCGCGCTGAAGGACCAGTGGCAGATCGACGGCCTCGCCGCGGACCCCTGGCTCCTGCGGCGGCTGCAGCCGATCCTGCGGAAGGGCGAGTGGAAGGTCACGGTGATCCTCCACCGCGACCACTACGGCCGGCCCCAGATCCTCGACCTTCACCCCGGCTTCTGGGAGGGGCGGCTCTACGGGCTTGCCATCGACCTCGGCTCCACGACCATAGCGGCGCATCTCTGCGACCTCAGGAACGGCAACGTGCTGGCGTCCTCGGGCCTCATGAACCCGCAGATCCGCTTCGGCGAAGACCTGATGAGCCGGGTGAGCTACGCGATGATGAACCCCGGCGGCGACGTCGAGATGACGAAAGCCGTGCGGCAGGCGATCAACGACCTCGCCCGCGCCATCGCGGCGGAGGCCGGCGTCGATCCGGCGCAGATCGTCGAGACGGTCTTCGTCTGCAACCCGGTGATGCACCATCTGCTCCTCGGGATCGACCCGGTGGAGCTTGGCCAGGCACCCTTCGCGCTTGCCACCTCGGAAAGCCTGTCGCTGCCCTCCCGCGACCTCGAGCTTTCCGCGATCCACGAAAACGCGCGGATCTATGTGCTGCCGTGCATCGCGGGCCATGTCGGCGCGGATTGCGCGGCCGTGGCATTGTCCGAGGAACCGAACAAGTCCGACGACATGGTGCTGATCGTTGACGTCGGCACCAATGCCGAGCTGCTTCTCGGCAACAAGGATCGGGTGCTCGCCTGTTCCTCGCCCACCGGGCCCGCCTTCGAGGGGGCGCAGATTTCCAGCGGCCAGCGCGCAGCGCCCGGCGCCATCGAACGGGTGGAGATCGACCCGGCCACGAAGGAGCCGCGCTTCCGTGTCATCGGCTGCGACCTCTGGTCGGACGACCCCGGCTTCGCCGCCGCGACCGCCCAGACCGGGATCACCGGGATCTGCGGTTCGGGCATCATCGAGGTGGTGGCAGAGATGCGCATGGCGGGTATCGTCGACGCAGGCGGGCTCATCGGCTCGGCCGAGCAGACGGGCACGCTGCGCTGCGTGCCGCAGGGCCGGACCCACGCCTTTGTCCTTCACGACGGCTCCGCCGGGGGCGGACCGCTCATCATGGTCACGCAAGGTGACATCCGCGCCATACAGCTTGCGAAGTCGGCGCTCTACGCCGGCGCGCGGCTGCTGATGGACGAGCTCGGCATCGACCGGGTGGACCGCGTGGTGCTGGCCGGCGCCTTCGGCGCGCATATCTCGCCGAAGCACGCCATGGTGCTCGGCATGATCCCCGACTGCCCGCTCGACAAGGTCGCCTCGGCGGGCAATGCCGCAGGCACCGGCGCGCGCATCGCGCTTTGCAGCATCGCCGCCCGCGCGGCGATCGAGGCGGAGGTGACGCGCATCCACAAGGTGGAGACCGCCATCGAACCGCGCTTCCAGGAGCATTTCGTCGCCGCGAACGCGATCCCGCACGCGAGCGATCCCTTCCCCGAACTGGCCGCGATCGTCACCCTTCCGCAGGTCGCCTTCAATACCGCGGGCGGCGGCGATGGCGGGCGCAGGCGCCGGCGCGGCTGACCTTCAGGCGCCCCACCGCACGAGAAGCGCGGCGAGGTCCAGCGGTTCGGACTGCGACCCTGCGGCGACCCGTCCCGGCGTGCGCGACAACCGCGGTGCCGGCGCGGGCTGGGTGACGCCATCGTGGACGAGGTAGGTCGCGCGCGCCGCGTTGTGCGGGTGCGAGGGCGCCTCGACCAGCGTCAGGACCGGAACCGCGCAGGCATCCGACCCTGCGAAGACCCCGGCCCAGTCATCCCGCGTCCGCTCCGCGATCCGCGCCGCCACCCGCGCCCGCGCCTCGGGCCAGCGCGCACGGTCCATCTGGTCGGGCATCCCGCCCGGGTCGATCCCGGCGAGCCTCAGGAACTCGGACCAGAATTTCGGCTCGATCGCGCCCACGGCAAGGAACCCGCTGTCCTTGCAGGCATAGCAGCGATAGAAGGGTGCCGCGCCATCGAGCAGGTTCGCCTCGCGTGCGTCCGACCAGAGCCCGCCCGCCGCCAGCCCCTGGATCATCGCCATCAGATGCGCCGTTCCGTCGGAGATTGCGGCGTCCACCACCTGCCCCTGCCCGCTCCTCGCCGCCTCCAGGAAGGCGCAGGCCATGCCGAAGGCGAGATACATTCCACCGCCGCCGAAATCGCCGACGAGGTTCAGGGGCGGCACCGGCCGCTCCACCGGCCCGACCGCATGAAGCGCCCCAGAGAGCGCAATGTAGGTGATGTCGTGCCCCGCCGTGTGCGCCAGAGGACCGGACTGCCCCCAGCCGGTCATCCGCCCGTAGACGAGCCGGGGGTTCCCGGGAAAGTCCTCGGGCCCGAGGCCGAGCCGTTCCATCACGCCGGGGCGCAGCCCTTCGATCACCCCGTCGGCGCGATCGATGAGGCGCCGCGCCGCGGTCTTCCCCGTGTCCGACTTGAGGTCGAGCACGACGAAACCCCGGCCCCGGTTCAGGATGTCATGATCGAGCCCGAGGATATGCCGGTGCCCCGGCCGCTCGATGCGCACGACCTCGGCGCCCATGTCGGCGAGCAGCATCGCCGCGAAGGGCGTGGGCCCGAGCCCCGCGATCTCGACGATCCGGAGACCGGTAAGAGGCCCCCTCATGCGGTGGCCTTCTCTTCCAGCATCAGCCATTCCTCCTCGGCCGCGCTCAGCGCCGCCTGCCGCTCGGCAAGCCCTTCCGAGGCGCGGCGGAACCTGTCGGGCGCCTTCTGGAAGAGGTCCGGGTCCGAAAGGAAGTCGGTGAGCTTCCCGATCTCCGCCTCCAGCCGCTCGATGATCGCAGGCAGTGCCTCCAGCCGATGTTTCTCTGTAAATGTAAGGCCTTGCGCGGCCTTCTTCTGCTTCGGCTCGGGCGAGGAAAGCGACTTGGCGGGGGCCCTGGCGGAGGGCGCTGGCGCCGCCTCCGGCTTCTGCGCCTGATAGTCGGTCCAGCCGCCGGCATAGACCGTGACGCGGCCCTCGCCCTCGAAGGCGACCGTCGTCGTCGCCACGCGGTCGATGAAGTCCCGGTCGTGGCTGACGATGAGCACCGTCCCCTCGTAGTCGCCGAGGAGGTCCTGCAGAAGGTCCAGCGTTTCCACGTCGAGGTCGTTTGTCGGCTCGTCCAGCACCAGGAGGTTCGAGGGCCTCGCCATGATCCGTGCCAGCAGGAGCCGCGCCCGCTCGCCGCCCGAGAGCGAGCCGACGGGCGCCCGCGCCTGCGCCTCGTCGAAGAGGAAATCCTTCAGATAGGCCACGACATGGCGCGGTTCACCCCGCACCATGACCTGGTCGGAACGGCCCGAAACCTTCATCCCGGGGTCGTTCACGAGTCCGTCCCAGAGCGTCATGTCGAGGTCGAGCGTCGCCCGTGCCTGGTCGAAGACCGCGACCTCGAGGTTGGTTCCGTGGCGCACCGTCCCCGCGTCTGGGGCGATCTCGCCGGTGAGGATTTTCAGGAGCGTGGTCTTCCCCGCCCCGTTCGGGCCGACGAAGGCCACCCGGTCGCCACGCAGGATCGTCAGGTCAAAGGGCCTGAGGATCGTCCGCGCGCCGAAGGCCTTGGAAATGCCCTTCGCCTCGATCACCAGCCGCCCCGATACCTGCCCCGTCTCCAGCGCCATACCGGCCGTGCCCTGGCGCCGGATCATCGCCGCCCGTTCGGCCCGCATCGCGGCGAGCGTCCGCACCCGTCCCTGGTTGCGCTTGCGCCGCGCCGAGATGCCCTCGACCGCCCAGCGCGCCTCGGCCTTGATCTTGCGGTCGAGCTTGTGGCGGGCGAGGTCTTCCTCCGCCCAGACCGTCTCGCGCCAGTCCTCGAAGGCGTCAAACCCCCGCTCGTTGCGCCGGACCTCGCCCCGGTCGATCCAGAGCGTCGCCCGGGTCAGCGCCCTGAGGAACGCGCGGTCGTGGCTGATGATGACATAGGCGGCGCGGGTGTCCTGCAACCGTTCCTCCAGCCAGCCGATCGCCTCGATGTCGAGGTGGTTGGTGGGCTCGTCCAGAAGCATCAGCTCCGGCGCCTCGGCCAGAAGCTTGGCCAGCGCCGCGCGCCGCCGCTC
Organism: Albidovulum sp.; assembly: GCF_041919395.1. NCBI lineage: Bacteria > Pseudomonadati > Pseudomonadota > Alphaproteobacteria > Rhodobacterales > Paracoccaceae > Albidovulum > Albidovulum sp. The sequence goes on along the minus strand of NZ_JAYRTX010000007.1, from coordinate 31,496 downwards.
GCCGCCCGAGGCGGCGGCGACAGGCGTCGCGGGATCGAACTTCAGCCCCTCGGCCACGACCGCGACGCGGTAGCCCTCGCCTTCCGGCAGGCCGGAGGCGGCGAAATCCCCGAGCGTTGCATAGGCCGAAAGGTCGGGCTCCTGTTCCATGTAGCCGACGGTCACGCCGGGCGGCAGCACCCGCTCGCCCCGGTCCGGCTCCACCAGCCCCGCCATGACCTTCATCAGCGTCGACTTGCCCGACCCGTTGCGCCCGACAAGCGCCAGGCGGTCGCCCGGCTGGACGGTGAGATCGAGTGCCTCGAAGACCGGATAGCCGCCGAAGGTCAAAGAGATGCCGGATAGCTGGAGAAGCGGTGCGCGTGCCATGACGGCTCAGCTAATTGGCGGCCCGCACGCCGTCAACGTGCTTTCATCTTGCGCCAGACACCTCGGCGGGGCGGCGCCCCCGCCCATTCGGCCGCGACCTACTCGGCCGCCGCCCTGGCGGATTCCAGTTCGGCCGCGCGCGCCTCGACCAGTTCGACGATATGGTCGATCATGCGGTCGTTGGTCATCTTGTGGTCCTGCCGGCCGGCCAGATAGACCATGCCCGACCCTGCCCCGCCGCCGGTGAAGCCGATGTCGGTCATCAGGGCCTCGCCCGGCCCGTTCACCACGCAGCCGATGATCGAAAGCGAGATCGGCGTCTTGATGTGTTCGAGCCGCTTCTCCAGCGCCTCGACGGTCTTGATGACGTCGAAGCCCTGCCGCGCGCAGGACGGGCAGGAGATGATCTGCACGCCGCGGGTCCTGAGGCCGAGCGATTTCAGGATCTCGTAGCCGACCTTCACCTCCTCGACCGGATCGGCGGAGAGCGAGACGCGGATCGTGTCGCCGATCCCCATCCAGAGGAGGTTGCCGAGCCCGATCGCGGATTTTACCGTGCCGGAGACAAGGCCCCCGGCCTCGGTGATGCCGAGATGGATCGGCGCGTCGGTGGCTTCTGCCAGTTGCTGGTAGGCAGCCGCGGCGAGGAAGACGTCGGAGGCCTTGCAGGAAATCTTGAATTCGTGAAAGTCGTTGTCCTGCAGGAGCTTGATGTGGTCGAGACCGGATTCCACCATCGCGTCCGGGCAGGGTTCGCCGTACTTGTCGAGCAGGTGCTTTTCAAGGCTGCCGGCATTGACGCCGATCCGGATCGAACAGCCGTGATCCTTCGCGGCCCTCACGACCTCGCGCACCCGATCGGCCGAGCCGATGTTGCCGGGGTTGATCCTGAGACAGGCCGCGCCGGCCTCGGCGGCCTCGATGGCGCGGCGATAGTGGAAATGGATATCGGCCACGATCGGCACAGGGCTTTCGCGCACGATCTCCCGCAGGGCGCGGGTCGACTCCTCGTCCGGCGTCGAGACCCGCACGATGTCGGCGCCCGCCGCCACTGCGCGCTGCACCTGATCCACGGTCGCCCGCACGTCCGAGGTGATCGTGTTGGTCATCGTCTGCACCGTAATCGGCGCGTCTCCGCCCACGGGCACGGTGCCCACCATGATCCTGCGCGACTTCCGCCGGTCGATGTTCCGCCAGGGTCGGATCGGATTGTGCGTCATGTCAGCCTCGGCGCGCGTTCGGTCGGGCGATAGATAGACCCTGAGTGGCCGGACGGCAATGTGCGGCCCGTCACTCGCCCGCGGGCGCAGCCGGGTCGACCGCGGGAAGGGCGGCGCCGGCATCGGCCACGGCGGTCGCGTACTTCGCGAGGTCGGCGTCGCTTTCCAGATCGGCGACGGCGTATTTTCCCGTCAGCGCCTCGGGCGACAGGACGAGGTTCTTCGTCACGGAGCCGCGGGAACCCGCCGGCCCGTAGGTCTGACCGTTCACGGCGAAATAGAGCGCGCCCGACTCGCCCACCCGCATGACCGGCGGTTCTTCGAGCTTGGGCAGCGCGTAGCGTTCACCGGCATCCAGGATCTTCTCGAAGATCACCGTGCCGTCGGCGGCCTGCACCCGGACCCAGGCCGGGCGCACGGCGAGAAGCTCGACCTCTGCCGCATCGGCCGCAACGACCTGCACCGGTGTCTCGCCCAGGGCCGGCAGCGCCTGCAACTCGCCCGGGGCCGGCTCGGCCGCGGCGGTCACGACCGGAATAGTGCCGACGCTGCGCGGGTCGATCGCCGCGATCGGACCGTCGCGCGCGACCAGCACCGGCACGTCGAGCGCCTGGGGCCGGTAGAGCCGGTCGAGCGCCTCGGGCGCGGGCGGCAGCGCGTCCTGCCCGGGCAGCGCGGCCAGCGCGACCTCGCCCGTGTCCTGCTGCGCGGTCAGGGTCTGGCCTGCCCCGGCGAGCGGGTCGAGATCGGCCACCACGCCCGGTGCCTGGTCGATGGGCGCAAGCGTGACCTTCTGCACTTCCTGCAGAACGGACCAGCCGCCATAGCCGATGCCGCCGATGAGCAGCATCAGAACCAGGATGGAGCCGACCGCACCGGGCTGGATACCCGCCCAGACCGCCTCGCCCCTGGGGACGAAGCTCGCATTGGGATTGGCGAGCGGATCGGCGTATTCCACCTTGCGCCGCGCCTTGACCGGCCCGGAGGCGGCGGCGGACATGCCATGCGCCACGGTGAAGTCCGCCTCTTCGCAGAAGCGCCTGAACGTCACTTCCGGGTCCATGCCGAGATAGCGCGCATAGGAGCGGACATAGCCCGCGACGAAGCCCGGCGTCTCGAAGGCCGTGACATCGCAATTCTCGATCGCGGCGATGTAGCTCGCCTTGATCTTCAGTTCCCGCTGCACGTCGAGGAGCGATTTGGCCATCGTCGCGCGCTCGCCGCGCATGATGTCGCCGAGCCGCAGTTCGTAGTCGTCAAACCCTTTCGGTTTGTCCGCGTCCCGCGTCGAAGGAGGAACCCTCCGCCCGATCATGCCCACTGCCCCGTTTCGAATTCCCCGACGGCCGGCGATTCGCTTCGGCCGTGCCGTCCTATCGGTAAATCCATACCATAGGGCAAGACCGATTGCGACGGCGCAGGGCCTCAGGCGGTGAGTTGGGCGCGATTCAGCGCGCAGTGTGCCCAGAGTTTGTCCATCGCCCGAACCAGCCGGTCGATGTCTTCCGGCGTGTGCACCGGCGAGGGCGTGAAGCGCAGCCGTTCCGTGCCCCGAGGCACGGTCGGGAAGTTGATCGGCTGGACATAGATCCCGTAGTGCTCCAGCAGCATGTCCGAGATCATCTTGCAGTGCACCGGGTTGCCCACATGCACCGGGACGATATGGGTGCCGTGGTCGATGATCGGGAGACCGAGCGCCCTGAGCCGCGTCTTCAGGATGCGGGCGTGTTCCTGCTGCTTGTCGCGCAGGTGCTGCGCCGTCTTCACATGGCGGACCGAGGCGGCCGCACCGGCCGCCACCGCCGGCGGCAGCGAGGTCGTGAAGATGAAGCCCGGCGCATAGGAGCGGATCGCGTCCACCATCTTCGCCGTCGCGGCGATGTAGCCCCCCATCACGCCATAGGCCTTGGCGAGGGTCGCGTTGATGATGTCGATCCGGCCCATCAGACCGAGTTTCTCGGCGATCCCCGCGCCGCGCGGGCCATACATGCCGACGGCATGCACCTCGTCGAGGTAGGTCAGCGCGTTGAATTCCTGCGCCGCGTCGCAGATCGCCTCCATCGGGCAGATGTCGCCGTCCATCGAGTAGATCGACTCGAAGGCCACCAGCTTCGGCGCCTGCGGGTCGTCCGCCGCCATCAGGTCGCGCAGATGGGCCACGTCGTTGTGCCGGAAGATGCGCTTCTGTCCGCCGTTGCGCTTGATCCCCTCGATCATCGAGGCGTGGTTCAACGCGTCCGAATAGATGATGAGGCCGGGAAAGAGCTTCGGCAGGGTCGAGAGCGTGGCGTCGTTGGCGATGTAGGCCGAGGTAAAGACCAGCGCCGCCTCCTTGCGGTGCAGGTCCGCGATCTCGGCCTCGAGCCGCTTGTGATAGACGGTGGTGCCCGAGATGTTGCGGGTGCCGCCGGACCCCGCACCCGTGGCATCAAGCGCCGCGTGCATCGCCGCAAGGACGGCCGGGTGCTGGCCCATGCCGAGATAGTCGTTGCCGCACCAGACGGTGATTTCCTTCTCGGTCCCGTCGGGCCGCGTCCAGACGGCCTTCGGGAACTTGCCCTTGCGGCGCTCGATGTCGATGAAGGTGCGATAGCGGCCTTCGTCGTGCAGACGCTGGAGCGCCTTGTCGAGTTGAGCTTCGTAGTCCATCGCACGTCTCCCGGCTGTCATTCCGTATCCTGGGACCTACGCCCTCTCTCCGCAGGCTACCTTGATAAAGGTCAAAGTCGTCCGGCGCGACGGTACAATTTGACGCGCGGGTCACGATGCGCGTTCCCTTGTTCCGCCGCGACTGGACAATGCCGGACACGCTGCTACCGTCCTGCCCGACACCCGGAGGAGACCCCCATGACCCTCGAAGCCGTCCTGTCGCGCATCGACGAGACCCTGCCTGACGCGATGGAGCGTCTCTTCGCGCTCCTGCGCATTCCGTCCGTTTCCACCGATCCGGCCTACAAGGCCGATTGCGCCAGGGCCGCCGACTGGCTTGCCGAGGACCTGCGCGGGCTCGGCTTCGACGCCGCCGCGCGGCCCACGCCCGGACATCCGATGGTCGTCGGCCACGGCGGGACGGGCGGGCGGCACCTTCTCTTCTACGGCCACTACGACGTGCAGCCCGTCGATCCGCTCGACCTCTGGCACCGGGACCCTTTTGATCCGGCGTTGGAGGACACGCCCCACGGCCGGGTGATCCGCGCCCGCGGCGCCTCGGACGACAAGGGCCAGCTCATGACCTTCATCGAGGCGGCGCGCGCCTGGAAACACGTCCACGGCGCCCTGCCCGGCCGGCTGACGATCTTTCTTGAGGGCGAGGAGGAATCGGGCTCTCCCTCGCTCATCCCCTTCATGCAGGCGCATCGGGAGGAACTGAAAGCCGACATCGCGCTGATCTGCGATACCGGCCTCTTCGAGGGACAGCCCGCGATCACCACGATGCTGCGCGGCCTCCTCGGCGAGGAGATCACCATCACCGGCCCGAACAAGGACCTTCATTCGGGTTCCTATGGCGGCGCCGCGATGAACCCGATCCGGGTGCTGGCGAGGATCATCGCCTCGCTTCACGACGAGCACGGGCGGATCACCGTGCCCGGCTTCTATGACGGGGTGCAGGAACTGCCTGAGGCGGTGCGCGCCCAATGGCAGGCGCTGGCCTTCGACTACGGGAAGTACCTCGGTGACGTGGGCCTTTCGGTGCCTGCCGGCGAACATGACCGGACGCCGCTCGAGATGCTTTGGTCGCGACCGACCTGCGAGGTGAACGGCATCTGGGGCGGTTACACCGGCGCGGGCTTCAAGACGGTGCTGCCGTCGCAGGCCCACGCGAAGATCTCGTTCCGGCTCGTCCCCGGTCAGGACCCGCATCGCCTGCGCGACAACTTCCGCAACCATGTCCGCACCATGGTCCCCTTCGACTGCCAGGTGGCCTTCCACGAGCATGGCGCGAGCGAGGCGGGCGTGATGGACATCGCCGACCCCGCCTTCGAGGCCGCGCGCAAGGCGCTCGGCGAGGAGTGGGGAAGGCCCGCCGCCTACATCGGCTGCGGCGGCTCGATCCCGATCGCCGGATATTTCCAGAAGATCCTCGGCATGGACGCGATGCTCATCGGCTTCGGCAAGGACGACGACCAGATCCACAGCCCGAACGAGAAATACGACGTGGAAAGCTTCCACAAGGGCATCCGTTCCTGGGCGTGCATCCTCGCCGCGCTGCAATGATCCCGGGCGGGCATTTCTTCATCGACACCGCGCCCGGCGCCACGGCCGCGGCGCTTCTGGACTTCCTGCCATGACGATCACGATCCGCGACGCAACCCCCGACGACGAAGCCGAATGGCGGCGCCTCTGGGACGGATACCTCGCCTTCTACGACATTGCCCTCGCGCCCGAGATCACCGCCGCCACCTGGGCGCGACTCATGGACCCGGCGTCGCCGCTCAAGCTGCGCCTCGCGCTGCGGGGCGACCGTTTCGCGGGCTTCGCCCTGCACCAGCACCATCCGTCGAGCTGGGTGGCGGGCGACGACTGCTATCTCGAGGACCTCTTCGTGGACGCCGAGGCGCGCGGCTCGGGCGTCGGCCGGGCGCTCATCGACGACCTCATCGCCCTGGCGCGCGCGCGGGGCTGGCACCGGCTCTACTGGCACACCGACGAAGGCAACGCCCGCGCCCGCACGCTCTACGACAGCTACACGGCAAGCGACGGCCACATCCGCTACCGGATGCGGCTCTGACGCGGCCGGGCGTCCCTGTTGCCGAGACACCCCGGCCGGAGGCTCCTAACCGCGAACCATCGCCATGCGCAGAAGCTTAAGTGCCAGCACGGCCCAGGGCACGGCATGGAGAAGCAGGTCCAAGATGTCGATCCGCCGGCTGAGCGTCCCGGCCGCGAGCATCTTCAGCTTTTCCCAGATGTGCGGTTCGGGCACGAAGGGCGCAAGTCCGAGCGTCAGCGCCGCGACGACGGCGAGACTTAGGGGGATCCGGTCGAGGTATGCCATCTGCTGGTCCTGCAATGTACTGTCCCGTCTTATCCCTTCGCGCCGGCCGCCGCAGCGGGACGATTTGGCGCGGGCGCAGAACGCAACGGGGGCCCGAAGGCCCCCGCGCCGGTGCCCTTCGGCCCCGTCACTTGACGATGGTCACCGACACCGCGTCACGTTCCTCATTCGAGCTGCCCGCGCCGGACTTCTTGTTCCAAAGCACGCTGACCTTCTCGCCGATCTTCAGGCCGGGATCCTTGAAGACGCCCGGCAGCATGTAGATCGTGCCATCCTCGAGCGTGAGCGTGTGCGCCTTCATGTCGAAGGACTTGATCATGGCGGTCGTCGTTTCGGAGGCATAGGCAACCGAGGTCGCGCCGAGCGCGGTCACGAGCACGAGGGGGAGAATGTGGGAACGCATCTGCGTCACTCCGTCTGAGACCCCGCCGGTCCGGCAGGGCCACCTTGCGAAACCGTCCCGGTCCGTCGCGTCGGCGGGTCCGTATCCGCCCGGCGGGCCGCGGTTTCAGCGCGGAACATAGCCGGCGCTTTCGGTGCCGGAAGGGGGGCGCACGCGGGGTTGATCGGCGGTGACCGGGGCGTGACGGATCGCGTGGCCGGATCGGCAAGCCCTTGCCGGAAAGCCCGCACCCTGGGCTGGAATCGGCCGGCTCGGAACATCATCGGGAATGGAATGGCGCGGTTGACGGGGCTCGAACCCGCGACCCCCGGCGTGACAGGCCGGTACTCTAACCGACTGAGCTACAACCGCGCATGGCCCCCCTGGAGGGGAACACTCGGGCGATCCGGGGCGGGTGGCGCGGTTGACGGGGCTCGAACCCGCGACCCCCGGCGTGACAGGCCGGTACTCTAACCGACTGAGCTACAACCGCGCATCCCCGCCCGGATCGCCGCCCGAGCGTGGAGCGGTTAATAGGCATCCCCGCCCCCCCCGTCAAGCGCGCCCGAGCAGATTCGGCGAGGGATTTTCATGGCTGGAGAAGGAGGATGGTGGGTCGTGAGAGGCTCGAACTCCCGACATCTTCGGTGTAAACGAAGCGCTCTACCAACTGAGCTAACGACCCCTGCGGCGCCCCAACCGGGGCGTCACGGGCACCGGACCCGCATTTAGCGGCTTGGCCAGGCCGGGGCAAGCCCTGCCGGCGCCTCAGCCCCGGACCGCCCCCCTGAGTCCGATCCCGACGAGACCCGCATTGATCAGCAGGTACGGCGAGGTATCGCCGAAGGTCCGGCTCACCGCCCGCGTCCAGTCGGCGAGATGATGGACCGGTTCGAAGGCGATGAAGACGCCCGCGAGAATCGGCAGGGCCGAGGCGACCCACGTGAGCGAGGTCGGCTTGACGTATTTTCGGAAGGCTGGCACGGCGGCGGGTCCCTGGCTGGATCGGAAACGCCCCCGATCACACAGCGCCCGGGTTAAGGGCGCGCCAAGCCTGCGTTCGCTCGTCCCGCGCCGTGCCTATCCGGCCCCTGCGACCAGATGCCCCTCCCCGACGTCCCGAAGGGTCAACCGCCCGGGGCCCTCGCCGGTCCGGTAGACCGGGCTCGGGACTTCGCCGCCCGGGCGTTCACGGTGCTGACGCCGGTGCGAAGGGTCAGGCACCGGCACGGCGTCGAGCAGGCGCCGCGTGTAGGCGTGTCGGGGGTTCGTGAATATCTGCGCCCGCGTCCCCATCTCGACGATCTGGCCGAGGTACATCACGGCGACGCGGTCCGAGATGTTGTCGACCACCGCCATGTCGTGGCTGATGAAGAGATAGGCCACGCCCATCTCTTCCTGCAGTTCCTTCAGCAGCCCCAGCACCCGCGCCTGCACGCTCACGTCCAGCGCGGACACGCTTTCATCGGCGATGATCAGGTCCGGCTTCAGCGCCAGGGCACGGGCAATGCAGATGCGCTGGCGCTGGCCGCCGGAGAATTCGTGCGGATAGCGATCCAGCTGGTCCTGTGACAGGCCGACCCGCAGCATCAGGTCGGCCGCGCGCGCACGCCGGTCGGATGCCGAGCCGATACCGTGGATGAGAAGCGGTTCGGCGATCAGTTCGCCGACCCGCATCCGCGGGTCGAGCGCCGCCATCGGGTCCTGAAACACCATCTGGACCCTGCGGCGCAGGGATCTCGCTTCGCCCCGGCCCTGCCCCGTCAGGACCTGCCCGCCAATCGCGATGCGGCCGGAATGCGCCACGAGGCCGACCATGGCCCGGGCGATGGTGGACTTGCCGCAGCCCGATTCCCCGACAAGCGCAAAGGTTTCGCCCTTGCGGATGTCGAAGCCGACATGTTCCACCGCGTGAACGTTGAGGGCCGCCCGGCCCAGCCAGCCTGTCTTGATCGGAAAGCGCACCACGACATCGGAAAGCTCGGCCACGGTCGCGTCGGCCGGCGCGTCGGGACGGAGGGTGCGGTCGGGGCGGTCGCCGATCCTTGGCACCGCGGCGAGAAGCTCGCGGGTGTAGGGCTCTGCGGGAGCGTGGAAAAGCGATCCGACGGCGGCCTCTTCCACCTTGCGGCCGGACTTCATGACGATCACGCGGTCGGCCATCTCGGCGACGACGCCCATGTCATGGGTGATGAGGATGATGGCCGTCCCCAGTTCCCGCTGCAGGTCGCGCAGCAGGTCGAGGACCTCGCGCTGAACCGTCACGTCGAGGGCGGTCGTCGGCTCGTCCGCGATCAGCACCTCGGGCCGCATGGCAAGCGCCATCGCGATCATCACCCGCTGGCGCATGCCCCCCGAAAGCTCATGGGGATATTGCGCCATGCGCCGTTCGGGCTGCGACAGTCGGACGGAGGCGAGCGCGGCCAGCGCCCGGCTGCGGGCCTCGCCGCGGCTGACATGCTGGTGCGCGCGGATCGCCTCGGCGATCTGGGAACCCACGGTCAGCACCGGGTTCAGGCTCGTCATCGGTTCCTGGAAGATCATCGCGATCCGGTCGCCGCGCAGGCTGCGCATCTCCGACTCGGTCAGCGCGGTCAGTTCGGTCGCGCCGAGCCGGATGCGACCGGCGGTGACGCGGACCGCCGGCGGCGGCAGGAGTCCCATGATCGCAAGCGAGGTTATCGACTTGCCCGAACCGCTTTCGCCGGCGATGGCCAGCGTCTCGCCCCGCTTCAGCGTGAGGGACAGGTCCTGGACGAGGGGCTGCAATCCCGCCTCGGTCCTGACCGAGACTGTCAGCCCCTCGACCGAGAGGACCGGCCCGGGGTCCGGGGCCGGCACGGCCCCGGGCTGGTTCGCTTCCGCGAGAGTCATTCGAAGACGCAGCGCGGGAAATAGAAGCTGACGACCCAGTTCGGCATGTCCACGATCTCGGATATCCTGAGGTCACCGCAGGTCGAGACCAGCATGTAGGCTTCGACGGCCGCCATGCCATGCCGGGCAGAGAGAAGGTCGACCATGTTGGCCACGGCGTCCCGGCTGGCCGCCATGAGGTCGGGACCGATGCCGGTGGTGACCTCGTAGCCGCGGACGTCAAGGTGCCGTGTCACCGGGCCGGACGTGGTGAACCGCGGGGTCTTCAGGTTCGCCCCCCGCACCAGATCGAGCGTCAGCACCACATCCATCGGGCTTTCGATGGCCGTGCCGCAGACCTCGCCGTCGCCCTGCGCCGCATGGGTGTCGCCCACGCTGAAGAGCGCCCCCGCCACCTCGACCGGCAGGTAGAGGACCGTCCCTGCGTTCAGGTCGCGGATGTCGAGGTTGCCGCCCACCCGGCGCGGCGGCACCACACTGTGGAGCCCCGCTTCGGCCGGCGCGTTGCCGATGGTGCCGGCGAAGGGCTTCAGCGGAACCCGCGCCTGATCGGACCAGAGCGCCGGGGCCATGGTGCCGGGGTCGAACTTCCACACCTTCAGCGCGGGGTCGGGGAACTGGTCGGCCAGCAGCCCGAAGCCGGGGATGTTCGCCGTCCAGCCGAAGCCGGCGCCGTCGAACGCCCTCGGGATGAAATCGCCGACGGTGATCTTCAGTGCGTCGCCCGGTGCGGCACCTTCCACGAAGATCGGCCCGGATACCGGGTTGATCTTGCCGAAGTCGAGCGTCTGAACGTCCGCGACGGTGGACGACGGGCCAAGCTGGCCCGCCGAAGAGTCGTTGCAGTGAAACAGGATGGTCGATCCCGGGGCGACGCGCAGCGCCGGGGCGAGGGTGTTGTCCCAGCCGAAGTGGTGCTGCGCGCCATGGATCGTGTAGTTGCAGTCCTTGCACATGTTATTTCACGTAGACGTAGTCATAGTTCACGGGGATCGAGACCGGATCGACGTAGAGCGCGTCGTCGCCGCCCATCCGTTCAGATTTCATGGTGTAGCGTTCCTCGTTGAACACCGGCACCCACGGCGCCTTTTCCATGACCCCCATGTAGACATCCGACCAGAGCTTGAGCCGCTCCTCCGCCCGCGCCGGGTCGGAGAGGCTGTCGGCCTCCACCGCCATCTTGTCGAGCGCTTCGTCGCAGAACTTCGACCAGTTCCAGCCCCCGTCGCCCGCACCGGCACAGCCGAGGATCGGGCCGTAGAAGTTGGACGGATCGGGGAAGTCGGCGATCCAGGCCATGCCGCCGGACCAGATCATCGGTGCCGTGCCCGCGCCGCCTGCCTCGATCACGTTTGCCTGCGCGAGCGACTGGATGTTGGCCTTGATGCCGATGGTCGCGAGGTCCTGCTGGATCGCCTGGGCGATGCGCGGGTTGGGGTCGGTGTTCATGACGTAAAGGTCGGTTTCGAAACCGTCGGCCAGGCCCGCGTCGGCCAGAAGCTTCTTCGCGCCTTCCACGTCATAGGGATAGCCGGCATAGCCTTCCGTGTAGCCCGGCATCGAGGGCGGCAGCGGCTGGGTGGCGGGCACCGCGCGGCCGTTGATGATCTGGGTGATCCGCTCCTTGTTGATCGCCATGTTCACGGCCTTGCGCACCTCGACCTTGTCGAACGGCGGCATCGTCACGTTCAGCGTGATGTAGCCGGTGTGCAACTGGCCGCCCTGGACGACGCGGGCCGCCTGCGCCGGGTCACCCATGACCTCGGTGAACTTTGCCGGCGGGATGCCGTCGCCGGGCACGTCCACCTCGCCGTTCTGCAGCCTGAGGAGGGCGACCACCGGTTCCTGCCCGACTTCGAACACGACGCTGTCGAGATAGGGCACGCCCTCGCGCCAGTAATCCGCGTTCTTCTCGAAGACCAGCCGCTGTCCCAGCGTCCATTCGCCGAGCCGGAAAGCCCCCGTGCCGACCGGCTGCTTGCCGAAATCGCTGCCCAGAGCATCCACGGCCTCCTTCGGCACCACGGAGGCGAAGTTCAGCGCCATGACATGCAGGAAGGTGGCGTCGGGGCGCGACAGCGTGATCTTGACCGTCAGAGGATCGACGACTTCGACCCCCGACAGCCCGTCGGGGCCGGCGGCCTCGAACCCTGCGATGGAGCCGAAGAAGCCCGCGCCCGGCGACTGTGTGGCGGGGTCGGTGACCCGGTCGAGCGAATATTTCACGTCCTCCGCCGTCATCTCGCGACCGTTGTGGAACTTCACGCCCGGGCGCAGCTTGAAGGTGTAGGTCAGCCCGTCGGGCGAGATCTCGTAACTCTCGGCGAGGCCGGCGCGCAGGGTCGTTGTCCCCGGCACGTAGTCCATCAGCCCGTCGAAGATAGACTTGATCATCGACCAGTTCTGCCAGTCGTAGCCGATCGCCGGGTCGAGCGTCGCCACATCGTCCTTGTAGGTGATGGTGATCGTCCCGCCCGGCTTCGCATTGGGGTCGGGGGTATAATCCTGCGCCGCGGCGGGCAGTGCCAGCGTCAGCGCGAGGGCGGTGGAAACGAGCCATTTCTTCATGTCTTCTCTCCTGTTGAGGTGGTTTCTGGTTGGTGATGGTCAGCGCAGACGGATGCGGGGATCAATGAGCGGGGCAACGAGGTCGGCCAGAAGGTTCCCGATGACGATGGCCAACGCCGAGACCAGGGTGACGCCCATGATGATCGGGATGTCCACCCGCTGGATTGCCTGCCAGGCAAGCTGGCCGATGCCGGGCCAGCCGAAGACGCTCTCCACGACGACGATGCCCCCCATGAAGATGCCGATGTCGATGCCGATCATGGCGACGACCGGCAGGATCGCATTGGGCAGGGCATGGCCGAGAACGACGCGAAGGCCGGAAAGACCCTTGGCCCGCGCGGTCCGGATGTAGTCGGCACGCAAGACCTCGATCATGGAGGAGCGCATCATCCGCGAATACCAGCCCGATCCGAGAATACCGAGCGTGACCGCGGGCAGCACCAGATGGGCCGCCGTCCCGTAGCCGCCGATCGGAAACCAGCCGAGCTTCACCGCGAAGACATAGAGCAGAAGCAGGCTGACCACGAACTGAGGAGCGGAGACCGTCACGAAAGAGGCCATCATCAGAAGCTGGTCACCCGCCCTGCCCCGCATCAGAGCGGCCGCGACACCCATCGAGAGACCGAGGACAAGTTCCGCCACGATCCCGGCGGACATGAGTTGCAGCGTGGCTGGAAGCCGCGACAGGATGAGTTCCGTCACCTCGGTCTTCTGGAGGTAGCTTCGCCCCATGTCGCCCTGGAGCAGCGCCGCGAGGTAGCGGCCGTACTGCACCACGAAAGGCTGATCGAGGCCGAGCTGCCGGCGGATGTTTTCCACCGTCTCGGCCGTGGCCGACCGACCGGCGATCTGGCGCACCGGATCGGCGGGCAGGACATAGAGCAGAACGAAGGTCACGAAGCTGATCCCCACAAGGATCAGGGCGGACTGGACCAGACGGCGGAGGATGTAGCCGGCCATGTCAGTCGCGCCCCCGCTGCGTGGGGTCGAGCACGTCGCGCAAGGCATCGCCCACGAGGTTGAAGGCGAGCGCCAGCAGGATGATCGCCGCGCCGGGGATGAAGACGAGCCAGGGGGCGGCCTGGAAATAGGTCTGGTTCTCGAAGATGATGTTGCCCCAGGACGGCGTCGGCGGCTGCACGCCCACGCCGAGGAAGGATAGCGTCGCCTCAAGAAGCACGGTCGTGGAAATTCCGAGCGTTCCCCAGACGATGATCGTCGGCACGAGGTGCGGCAGGATGTGATGAAAGAGGATGCGGCCGGTTCCCGCGCCCAGCGTGCGCTCGGCGGCGATGAAGTCGCGCTCGGCGAGCGATGTCGTCTCGGTATAGATCACCCGTGCCGTCTGCACCCAGTTCACCAGAGCAATCACAAGCGCGACGATCCAGAGCGAGGGCTTGAAGATCGCCGCGAGGCAGATCGCGAGGAGCAGCGCGGGAAACGCCATCATCAGGTCGGTGAAGCGCATCAGCGCCGAGCCGATCCAGCCCCGGAAGAGGCCCGCGGTCAGCCCGACGAGCGTTCCGATCAGGAGGGCCATCCCGTTGGCCACGACCCCGATTATGAGCGAGGTCTGCGCGCCGTAGAGCATCCGGCTGAACAGGTCGCGCCCCAGAAGATCGGTCCCCATCACGAAGCGGCCGTCGGGTGGCAGCGGCGCGCCTTCCAGGGTGAGCCCGTCGAAGAGTTGCTCCTGCGGCGGATAGGGGGCGAGCCAGGGCGCCAACACCGCGGCCCCGACGACGAGGACGATAAGCAGAAGACCGAAAAGCGCGAGCCGCCGCTCCATCAGGCGTCGCAGGGCGCTCCGGGGCCGCGGGGGAGGCGCGGCAAGCGACAGGTCAGCCACCCTGAACCTCCTCTCCGCCAGGAAGGGTCGCGTCGCGGCTGGCGACGATGCGCGCGGCGGCATCCTCGAAGCTGATCCGCCAGGCCATCGCCATCCGGCGCAGTTGCGCGTAGGCTTCCTCCTCGGTCTTTCCCCGCGCGGCGAGCAGCGTCACCGCACGCACGACCGTCTGGCGCCCGTCGAGCCTGCGCCTCAGGTCGGCGATCTCTGCAAAGAGCGCCCTCTGTGCGTCGAAGGCGTCCCGGGCGATCAACAGCGCCGAATATGCCCCGTTGTCGCCCACAGGCTTCAGAAGCTGGGCATGGGCGCCCGCCCTGAGCGCCCATTCGATCCGCCCCGGCGCCTCGGACCCGATGAGCGCGATCATCGGCACCGGGGGTTGGCCGGGCGGCCACGGGAACATTCCGTCATGCCCCATGTCGGCATCGAAAAAGACGTAATCCGCGCCGATCGCATCGGCCCCGAGTTCCGGCCAGGATTGGGCCACGTCGAGGCCGATGGCCGTCAACTGCCGCACCAGGGCGTGGACGGTCGGATGGGGCCGGTGAAGGATTGCCACCCTTGCGCCGCCGAGATCCGGAATCCGTATCGGCCGCCTCACGACACCACCCGCAGCTTCGCGCCCGTGCCCATATGGGTCGAGCGGGTGAGGTAGGGATCGCCGGCCACGCGATCGCGCCTGTGGACGAGGCGGAATACGCCGCCCTCCACCCGCGCCACTAGGGCCGGCAGGACGGTATGATGCGTTTCGGGGTCGATGATCCCGCCCAGGGCATGGCCGTCCGCGAGAAGCTGCGACAGCGGCAGTGCCTCGGCCCCCGGCCGCCCGTCCAGCAACCGTGCGAGTTCCCGCACCGCGGTATAGGCGGCCGCCTCGTGCGAGGAGCCGAACCTTCCGCCCCCAGGCCAGCCCTCCACCCCGCGGAAGTAGGGGCCGGCCGCGACAATTCCTTCCGCGGCGATCCCGATCGCGGGCAGTTCGCATTCCGTCATGTTGCACGACAGGACCGGGCAGCGCGACGGCTGGAAATGCGGGTCCTGCTGGCCCAGATCGCGATAGGCAGAGAGGAATTCGTAGGATGAGGGCCCGATCAGCGAATTCAGGATGAAATCAGGCCGCGAGAAGCGGATCTCCTCGATCATCCGGCCGACGTCGCGCGATCCGATGGGAAGATACCTTTCCCCGGCGATCTCGCCTCCGGCCTGCGAGATGCGCTCGCGGGCGAGACGGTTCATCTCCCAGCCCCAGATGTAGTTCGATCCCGTCAGATAGGCCTTGCGGCCATGCGCGGGCATCACCCACTCGAGCAGTGGCAGAAGGTGCTGGTTCGGGCAGGCATGGGTATAGACGACATGGTCCGACGCCTCGAACCCCTCGTAGGGAACGGCATACCAGAGCGTCCCGCCATAGCGCTCGAGCGTGGGGATGACCTCCTTGCGGCTCCAGGACGTCACGCAGCCGATAACATGGCGTGCGCCCGTGTCGCGAAGGATTTCCTCGCAGAGGGGGCCATAGAGATCGACGTTGCCTTCCGGATCGCGCTCGACCGGCACGAAGGACAGATCGAGCGCAGGGTCGGCGTTCAGTTCGGCGATGGCGGCGAGCGCGCCGGAACGGCAGGCCTCGGAGATCAGCGAATAGCTTCCCGAACGGGAATAGAGCAGTCCAATCTCGATGCGCCGCTTGGTCACGCCGTATCCCTTGAACGCAAAAGCCCCGAAGCAGCAGGACGGACGCTGCGCTCGGGGCCTGGTTGCCGCATGAAGTTGTAGTCGTTCCTTTCCGACAATAATGCGACTGGCCGACAGATCAACAGTCTTGTGGCAAGCCGACGCGTTCAGGCCGGACATTCGCGCCCCTCCCGCGCGTCGGCGCCCCTGGCAGGCGGGCGCCTGTCGGCCGGAGGGGTGCCAGCGACGACGGGCATGGCGCAGGGCAAGGAGGGATGGTGGGTGATGAGGGATTTGAACCCCCGACATCTTCGATGTGAACGAAGCGCTCTACCACTGAGCTAATCACCCGATCGGCGCGGTTCCTAGCCGCAATCGCGCCACTGCGCAAGAGGGCAGACCGCACGCAGACGGGGGCGATTGCGTGGACGGATCGACACTGCCGCTGCACGGGGCCCGGGGGGCGCGTACGCCGAACCCGTCGCCACGCCCGACCGGCTCGGCGGCATGGTCGGGACAGCGTCATCCCTCGCTGAACAGACGACTTGCGCACGCAAGACTTGGTGAGCGAGCGCAAGTCGCGCCGGCGCAAGCAGTGGCGCGAGCGCCGTGCTCGGCGCGAGGCGGCATAAACGAAAGAGCCCTGCGGCCGGTCACTGCCGGCCGCAGGGCAATCCACAGGCGATCCGCGTCAGGCGCTCAGTGCGCGGTCGCCGCCGCGCCGGACTTGTCCGCGACCGCCGCCCGCGCGGCAGCCTCTTCGGCCTCGGCGTCCCATTCGACGGGCTCGGGCATCCGGACGAGCGCGTTCTTCAGGACCTCGCGGACATGGGCAACCGGGATGATCGTCAGTCCTGCCTTCACGTTGTCCGGAATCTCCGCCAGATCCTTGGCGTTCTCCTCAGGGATCAGCACGGTCTTGATGCCACCCCGAAGTGCTGCCAGAAGCTTCTCCTTCAAGCCTCCGATCGGCAGCACGTTGCCCCGCAGCGTGACCTCGCCCGTCATGGCGATGTCCTTGCGGACCGGGATCTGCGTCAGGACCGAGACGATGGAGGTGACCATCGCCACGCCGGCTGACGGCCCGTCCTTGGGCGTGGCGCCTTCCGGCACGTGGACGTGGATGTCGATCTTCTCGAAGAGCGGCGGCTTCACCCCGATCTCCGGGCTGATCGCGCGGACGAACGAGGACGCCGCCTCGATCGATTCCTTCATCACGTCGCCGAGCTTCCCGGTGGTCTTCATCCGCCCCTTTCCGGGCAGCTTCAGCGCCTCGATCGACAGAAGATCGCCACCGACCGAGGTCCAGGCAAGGCCCGTGACCACGCCGATCTGGTCTTCCTTCTCGGCCAGGCCGTAGCGGAACTTCTTCACACCAAGGAAGTCCTCGAGGTTTTCCGGCGTCACCTCGATCCTCTGCACGTCCTTGCGGACGATCCGGGTCAGCGCCTTCCGCGCGATCTTGGAGATCTCGCGCTCGAGGTTCCGCACCCCCGCTTCGCGGGTGTAGGTGCGGATCATCTCCTGCAAGGCCTCGTCCGTCAGCTTGAACTCGGTCTTCTTCAGGCCGTGGTTCTTGACCTGCTTCGGGATCAGGTGCTGCTTGGCGATCTCGCGCTTCTCGTCCTCGGTGTAACCGGCGAGCGGGATGATCTCCATCCGGTCGAGTAGCGGCCCCGGCATGTTGTAGCTGTTGGCCGTGGTCAGGAACATCACGTTCGAAAGGTCGTATTCGACCTCGAGATAGTGGTCCATGAACGTGTTGTTCTGTTCCGGGTCGAGCACCTCAAGCATCGCCGAGGCCGGGTCGCCGCGGAAGTCCTGCCCCATCTTGTCGATCTCGTCGAGCAGGATGAGGGGATTGGTGGTCTTGGCCTTCTTCAGCGCCTGGATGATCTTGCCGGGCATGGAGCCGATGTAGGTCCGCCGGTGGCCGCGAATCTCCGACTCGTCCCGGACACCGCCGAGCGAGATGCGGATGAACTCGCGCCCCGTGGCGCGCGCGACCGACTTGCCGAGCGAGGTCTTGCCGACGCCCGGAGGGCCGACGAGGCAGAGGATCGGACCCTTCATCTTCTGGCTGCGCTGCTGCACGGCCAGGTACTCGACGATCCGCTCCTTGACCTTTTCAAGGCCATAGTGATCGTTATCAAGGACTTCCTGGGCTTTCCTCAGATCCTTCTTGACCCGGGACTTGACGCCCCAGGGCAGGCTCAGAAGCCAGTCGAGGTAGTTGCGCACCACCGTCGCCTCGGCCGACATCGGCGACATCGACTTCAGCTTCTTCAGTTCAGCTTCCGCCTTGTCGCGTGCCTCCTTCGAGAACTTGGTCCTGGCGATCTTCTCGGTCAGCTCGTTGATCTCGTTCTGGCCTTCCTCGCCGTCGCCAAGCTCGCGCTGGATCGCCTTCATCTGCTCATTCAGATAGTACTCGCGCTGGGTGCGCTCCATCTGGCTCTTGACGCGGCTCTTGATCTTCTTCTCGACCTGCAGGACCGACATCTCGCCCTGCATCAGGCCATAGACCTTCTCCAGCCGCTCGGCGACATCGAGCGTCTCCAGGAGTTCCTGCTTGTGGCCCACCTCGATGCCGAGATGGCCCGACACGAGGTCCGCGAGCTTGGCCGGGTCGCGCGCCTCGGACACTGCCGAAAGCGCCTCTTCCGGCACGTTCTTCTTGATCTTGGCGTAACGCTCGAATTCCTCGGCAACCGAGCGCAGGAGCGCCTCGACCGTCGCGCGGTCGCCCGGCATCTCGGTCAGGCCTTCGGCCCGCGCCTCGAAATAGGCGTCATTGTCGATGAATTCGACGATCCGCACCCGGGCGCGGCCTTCGACAAGCACCTTCACGGTGCCGTCCGGCAGCTTCAGGAGTTGCAGCACATTGGCGAGGACGCCGGCCTTGTAGATGCCTTCGGGCGTGGGTTCATCCTGCGTCGGGTCGATCTGCGAGGACAGCAGGATCTGCTTGTCCTCCCTCATCACCTCTTCCAGCGCCCGCACCGACTTCTCGCGCCCGACAAAGAGCGGGACGATCATGTGCGGAAACACCACGATGTCGCGCAGGGGCAACACCGGGTAGCTGGGCGAAAGCTGCTCTTTCATTCGCGTTTCCTGTTCTTCGCAAAAGGACACCGGCCCCGGACATCGGCGGCACCCGGCCCTTTCCGTTCCGCGTCCTATTTATGCAGGGCGGCACCCGCGTTCAACCGGACTCCGCCGGGCGCTGTCACATTGCCGTCAACCGGCATCCGCGGCAAGGATGCAAACGTGCGAATTCGACGCGTCGCCCCCTTGGCCGGGCGACGCCCTGCGCCCGGCCCGCAGGTCGGGCTGGGGCGTCGCCCCGGCTGCGGTCACTCCGCCGCGATGGCGACCGGGGTCTTCGCGGCCGGCATGCTCAGGACAGCGTAGCTGCGCCCGTCCTGCACATAGGGCTGGCCGATCCGGTCGCAGGCCCAGCCAAGCTGGCGCAGCGCGCGAAGAAGCGGCAGGCGGGTCAGCGAGATCAATTGCGAGGCGCCCTGCCTGCGCGCCATGTCCGCCAGACCGTCGACGATCAGCGACAGGCATTCCGCCCGCTCCTCGGCAGAGCCGATGTCCTCGGCCATGACGAGCCGCGAGCATTCCCAGACCTGCGCGCTGCGGATCGGCCCGTCGATGACGCTCTTCGGGATCGTCGGCAGCTTGCCCGCAAGCACGTCGTTGAGCATGCAGCCCGCGCCGTTCCATTCGGCCAGGGTCGAGAGCATCCGGGCCCCGCCAATCAGGCGGCCGTCCCGGACGACGAGCGAATAATGCGTCAGCGGATTGTCGTACTGGTCCATCTCGACGAACTCGTTGTGGGGGATGTCCCACCCGAGTTCGTCGACGAATACCCGTTTGCGCATCTTCAGATAGTCGTAGAACGCCACACCGTGCCGATGCATGCCGAGAAGGTCGAAGGTGATGTTTTCCATGATGTGCCCCTCCTGATAGGCGAGGCGATTAGAGCATTAACCAGAATGGGGAAAAATCCTTATTGGCGAGTCCGTGACATAGTTTCGCCGTATGAGTGTGCGCGCGGTCACGGCCCGACCATCCCGGCGCGTTTTCGGGTTCAGATCAGCCCGTAACGCAATGCCGTGGACACGCCCTGGCTGATCGTCTTGGCGCCGAGTTTCAGCTTGGCGTTTTTCAGCCTCTGCTTGATCGCCCCCTCCGAGACGCCAAGCCGGCCGGCGATCTCCTTCAGGAGGAGCCCGCCCCGTACCATCCTGAGCGCCTCGAGCTCGGCCTCGGTCAGGTTCGTCGGAGGCGCCGTCGCCTCGTGCAGGCGGCGCAGCTTCTGGGCGAGGAGCGCGATCTCCTCTTCGTTGAACTCCCTGTCGCTCCGCGCGAAGGACCCGAAGCTGCGCTGCCCCTCGGTGCCGGTCGAGGCGCAGGAGATCGCCGCGCCGTGGACAAGACCGTGCGCCGCCGCCTCGGTGAGGATGCCCATCGGGTCCGGGAGCCCGATCTCGCTCCAGCGGATCGCCCCGGAATTGCCGTAAAGCCACTGCATGACGGGATCGAACAGCATGTAGCCGCGTTGGGTGTAGCGTTCGATCCATGCGTCGGGTAAGGCATTGGTCTCGGCGATCGGAAAAGCGAAGCCGACGCGCAGTGCGATGTAGTAACCCGCGGGGGCGATGTAGGAAAACTCACGTCCCTCCCCGGCCTGTTCCATGGTAAATACGTCCCGTTCGCGATCCGGCGGGCCTGCGACAAACGACCCAGAGTTGTGGCAACTTCGCGCATATGCCACGAAACGACGGGCGACGGAAGACAAAGGGACCGGGAGACCGGATGAAGGGACAGGACAGGATAAGCGCGCTTCTGACGAAGCTTCATGCTGCGAGCCCGGCGGGCTTCGCGATCGCGCTCCACGTGCGCTACACCTCTCCGCGCTATCTTTTCCAGTCCTATGCGAAAGAGTGGCTCGACACCTATTCGCGCGAGGGGCTGGTGCTGCACGACCCCGTGGTGCGCTGGGGTTTCACCCACGAGGGCACCATCCGGTGGAACGCGCTCGACGATCCTGCGCGCGTGATGGACCGCGCGGCGGCACATGGCCTGCGATACGGCGCGGTCGTCGCCTTCGTGCATGACGGCAGCCGGACGATGGCGGGCTTCGCCCGCGGCGACCGCGAGCTTTCCGACGACGAGATCGCGACGCTGAAGAGCACTCTGGAGGAACTCCACGACCTGACGGGCACGGTGGAGACCTTCTCGCCAGACGTCCACATGACCTTGAAGCAGATGTCGATCTACCTGACCCACGGGTGAGGCAGGCCGTCAGAGAGGCTCGATGTCGCCTTCGGCCCGTTGCCCGTGGAATTCCGCGACGAAGGCGGCAAGCCGTCCGGCGGCGATGGCATCGCGCAGGCCCTGCATCAGTTCCTGATAATAGTGCAGGTTGTGCCAGGTCAGGAGCATCGAGGAGATGATCTCTCCCGCCCGGAAGACATGGTGCAGATAGGCGCGGCTGTAGGTGCGGCAGGCCGGACAGGTGCAGTGCTCGTCGAGCGGGCGCGGGTCGTCCTGGTGCCGCGCGTTCTTGAGGTTGACGACGCCCCGCCGGGTGAAGGCCTGCCCGGTGCGGCCGGATCGGGAGGGCAGGACGCAGTCCATCATGTCGATGCCGCGGCTCACAGCGCCGACGATGTCGTCGGGCTTGCCCACGCCCATCAGGTAGCGCGGCTTGTCTTGCGGAAGCATGCCGGGCGCGTAGTCGAGGACTGAGAACATCGCCTCCTGCCCCTCGCCAACCGCGAGGCCGCCCACCGCGTAGCCGTCAAAGCCGATGGCCTTCAGCGCCTCGGCGCTCTCGGCGCGCAGTTCCCGAGTGACTCCGCCCTGCTGAATGCCGAAGAGCGCATGTCCCGGCCGGTCGCCGAAGGCGTCGCGCGACCGCTGCGCCCAGCGCATGGAAAGCCGCATGCTTTCGGCCACCTTCTCGACCGGCGCCGGCAGCGCGGGGCATTCGTCGAAGCACATGACGATGTCGCTGCCCAGAAGCCGCTGGATTTCCATGCTGCGCTCGGGGCTGAGCATGTGCCTGGAGCCGTCGATATGGGAGGAAAAGCGCACGCCCTCCTCGCTGAGCTTGCGCAAGGCGGCGAGGCTCATCACCTGGAAGCCGCCTGAGTCGGTCAGGATCGGCCTCTCCCAGTTCATGAAGCGGTGCAGCCCGCCAAGCCGCGCGATCCGCTCGGCGGTCGGCCGCAGCATCAGGTGATAGGTATTGCCGAGAAGGATATCGGCGCCGGTCGCACGGACGCTCTCGGGCAGCATCGCCTTCACCGTGGCCGCCGTGCCGACCGGCATGAAGGCGGGGGTGCGGATTTTCCCGCGCGGGGTCGCGATCACGCCGCTGCGGGCGGCGCCGTCGGTGGCGTCGATGCGGAAGGAGAAGGCTGTTGTCATGACGTCAGCCGATATACCAGATGCGCGCCTGCTGCCAAGGGCCGGCGACGGCCGCACGCCCGGCCGCGCGGCCCCCGCCCCCTCGCCCCGGCTTGACCGGCGACGGGGACCCGGCCGGTCAGGCGACGCGGCCGTAAAATCCCATCTGCTCCTCGCTGGTGAATCGCGCGCCGGGGCGTTCGTAGTAGGTCAGGACCGCGACGATGCGGTTCCTCCCGCCCTCGACCGGCGTCACCCGGTGCGCGGTGTTCTTGCCGCGAAAGACGTTCAGGGTTCCTGCCTCGAGGTCGAGCCGGCGCAGTTCCGGGTCCGCGCCCTCCAGAAGCCGCGCGACGCCGTCGTAGTTCGGGTCGTCCTCGCTGCGCAGGTCGCTGCGGAACTCGAAGGTTCCGCCCGCCTCGGGCGCCTGCAAGAGGAGTGTAACGGTGAACTCCGAGCGGTCGAAATGCCAGTTCAACCCCTCGCCCGCGCCGTAGCTCATGACATTGTGGGACGCGAGAGGATCGGCCATCGGGTAAAGCGCGGACTTGTCCATCGTGGCGGCGAGGAAGGCCGCGAAGGCCGGCCACCGGTAGAGTTCCGCCAACGCGCCCCCCACCTGGTCCGCGCAGAGCGTATGGTTGACCGTCTCGACCTCGCGCAGCGCCGGGTGATCGGGCGGCAGCCCCTCCACGGTCTTGCGGAAATAGATGTTGTGGCGGCGCTTGTGGGTGAAGCATTCGGCCGCGAACTTCGGCGCGAGGTCCGCCACCGTCGCGGTCCGGGCCGTCTCGGCGAGGAAACCGGGCAGGTTGAACATGCCGTCCCGCGCAAGGTCGGCTTTCGCCCGGTCGACGAGGTGCCGCCACTCCGGCGCTCCGGGCCGGCCGAGCGGATAGCGGTCGAGATCGATGATGGAATGCATGGCGTCCTCCCTTTGGGCGCAGGTTTCCCCGCTTGCGGCAGGCTTGCAACCAACTTCATTTTCGATATCCGTAAGAAAACCTTTCGGAGGCTGCCGTGCAATCCCTGCCCCCGCTGAACGCCCTGCGCACCTTCGAGGTGGCCGCCCGCCACCTCAGCTTCGTTGAGGCGGGACGCGAGCTTGGCGTGACCTCGGCCGCCGTCAGCCAGCAGGTGCGCAACCTCGAGGACCATGTCGGCAAGCGGCTGTTCGTGCGACAGGGCAACCAGCTTCTCCTCACCGACGCGGGCCGCGAGATTCAGCCGCGGCTGGAACAGGCGCTGACCGAGATTGCGGCCCTTGCCCGGCAACTGCGCGAGGGAACAGCGCGGCCGCGCCTCGTCCTCTCTGTCCTGCCTTCCGTCGCCGAGCACTGGCTGGCCCCCGCGCTCGAAGGGATCGCAAGCCGCGGCGGCCTCGACATCCGGGTGGAGGATGACCCGGTGGCCTTCGCGCGCGACGGCGCGGACATCCGCATCACCTATGGCGCCACCTATTACGGAGGCATGCAGATCGAGGACCTCTACACCGACGTGATCGTGGCGGTGGCCGCGCCGCAGGTCTGCGCGGGGCGCAGGCTGGGCGATCTCGACGCGGCGGAGTTCATCCATACCCACTGGGGCCCGACCTACCTGACCCAGCCCACCTGGGCGAACTTCTGCGCCCATGCGGGGATCGACAGGTCTCTCGATCCCGCCCGCGGCACCCGTGTCGGCCAATCCGGCCTTGCGCTTGCGGTGGCGCGCGCGGGGCTGGGGGTCGCGCTGGTGCAGCGGCGGATGGCCGCGCCCTTCCTCGCCTCGGGCGCGCTCGGGCTCGCCCATCCCGCGCAGATGCCGATGCCCCTGCCCTATGTCGCCGTCCTCCCGGCCGCGCGGGGACGCCGCCCCGATGTGCGGGCCCTTGTCGCACATCTGAAGGCGCGGGCGGCGCGGGCGGGCTAGCCGCCTTTCGCCTCTGGACCTCGCCGGCGCCATTCCTTATATATTCTATCAGGAACCGAACGAGGCGTCATGACAGCTGAATCGAAAGAGCCGATCGAAGGCACGCCGCTGATCAAGCCCTCCACCACCGAACATCCGCTCTACGAGAGCGTGGTGGGCGCGTGCCGCACGGTCTACGACCCGGAGATCCCGGTCAACATCTTCGACCTCGGGCTCATCTACACGATTGATATCTCTTCAGAAAACGAGGTGAGGATCGTGATGACACTCACCGCGCCAGGCTGCCCCGTGGCTGGCGAGATGCCGGGCTGGGTCGCCGATGCGGTGGAGCCGATCGACGGGGTGAAGCAGGTCGATGTCGAGATGACCTTCGAGCCGCAATGGGGCATGGACATGATGTCCGACGAGGCGCGGCTGGAACTCGGCTTCATGTGATCAAGCATTATGGCTTGATTTTACTCACTTCAAGCCTTATAGCTTGATTTCACGGAATCAAGCAACGAGACTTGAACAGGTGACCATCGCGGCAGTCCTCACCGGAGACCTGATCGGCTCAACCGCGGCCGGAGGCGATGCGCTCGGCATCGCGATGGCGGAACTCGCGGCGGCCGCGGCCGAGATTGCCACCTGGCAGGGCGGATCGGACACCCGCTTCACCCGCTATCGCGGCGACGGCTGGCAACTGGTGATCACCGATCGGCCGTGGCTCTGCCTGCGCGCGGCGCTGTGCCTCGCCGCGCGGCTGCGGGCGAAGGGCGCGCCCGCGACGCGCGTCGCGATCGGCCTGGGCGAGGCCGGGAACCTCGGCGGGGAGTCGCTGGCCGATGCCGGCGGCCCGGCGTTCGAGCTTTCGGGAAAGGCGCTGGAGGACATGGGCCGGACCCATTGGCTCGGCCTTGCCGGACCGGCGGTCACGACCAGCGACGCCATCATCACCCGCCTCATCGAAGAGCGCGCCCGGCGCTGGTCGCCGCAGCAGGCCGAGGCCGTCGCGCTGGCGCTCGATCCCGACAATCCGACCCTCGCCGACCTCGCCACGCACCTCGGCATTTCACCGCAGGCAGTCAGCTACCGGCTGAACGGCGCGGGCGCCTCCGCGATCCGCAGAGCCCTTCGCGACTGGGAAGAGGAATTCGAGATGCAGCGCCTTTCCGCCCTGGCCCCGCACCTGCCATGACCGAGACCCTCGCCGCGCTCCTTCTCGCCCATGTCCTCGCCGACTTCGTCTTCCAGACGCGCTGGATCGTGCAGAACAAGCGGCGTCCGTCGGTCCTCCTCCTCCATGGCGCGATCGCGCTGGCACTCATGCAGGCGGCGCTCGGCCGGGTCGATGCCTGGGAGCTTCTCGCGCTCGCCCTGCTCCACATGGCCATCGACGGAGTGAAGGCCCGGTTGGCCATGCCGGGGCTCGGCGCCTTCCTCGCCGATCAGGGCGCGCACCTGGCCGCGCTCGTGGCCCTCGCAGCTCTCCGCCCCGATCTCTGGGCGGGCGGCGTCTGGGCCGGCCTCGCCTGGCTGCCGGGGCTGATGACGGCACTCGCCGGCGCGATCATCGCCACGCGGGCGGGCGGCTTCGCGGTCGGGCTCCTGATGCGGCCCTGGGCCGGCGACGACCTGCCCAAGGGCCTGACCAACGGCGGCACGCTGATCGGCCTGCTCGAACGCGGGCTCATCTTCCTTCTGGTGATGGTTGGCCAGCCCGCCGGCGTCGGATTCCTCGTCGCTGCGAAATCCGTCCTCAGGTTCGAGACGACCTCGAGGGATCAGCGCGCCGGCGAATACGTCATCATCGGCACCCTCGCCTCCTTCGGCTGGGCGCTCGTCGCGGCCTATGCAACGCAGGCGCTGATGGCGGCGCTGCCGCCCATTGGAATTCCCGCCGCAATTCCTTAGATTAAGCGTCAGGAAACGGAGACGCGACATGTTCGGCATTCCCGGCAAGAGCCCGGTCACACTGACCCCGCGCGCGGTGGCGCAGATCAGCCGCCTGATGGCAAAGGACGGCGCCTTCGGGCTCCGCCTCGGCGTGAAGAAGGGCGGCTGCGCGGGGATGGAATACACGATGGAGTTCGCCGCCGAACCCGGCGCCATGGACGAAGTCGTGGAACAGGACGGCGCGCGCGTCATGATCGCGCCGATGGCGCAGATGTTCCTCTTCGGAACCGAGATCGACTACGAGACCTCGCTCTTGGAATCGGGCTTCCGCTTCAACAACCCCAACGTGGCCGAAGCCTGCGGCTGCGGCGAATCGATCAAGTTCAAGGACGTTCCGGCCGACGGCGCGCGGGGATGAGCGTCTCGGACGCCGACATCGCCTTCGCATGCGAGCTCTTCGACGGACTCGCCCCCCTCACGACCCGCAGGATGATGGGCGGGCTCTGCCTTTACCGCGACGGCGTGATCTTCGCGCTTCTCCATTCCGACGGGTCGCTCTGGCTGAAGGGCCAGGGCGCCTTCGCCGAGAGGATCACCGCCGAAGGGTGGGAACGCTGGACCTATGCCCGCCCCGGGCGGAAACCGACTGCCATGCCCTACTGGCGGCTGCCCCACGCCGCCCTTGACGACCCCGACCTCGCCTGCGATCTCGCCCGCGAGGCATTGCGTGCCTTGACCTGAGGGAGGATCGGATGCGGCGGAAACTGGCGGCCGGCAACTGGAAGATGAACGGACTGGCCGCGAGCCTGGCCGAGGTCGAGGCGCTGGCGAAGGCCCATCCCGCCCCGCGGTCCGAGGTCCTGCTCTGCCCGCCCGCGACGCTCCTCGCCCAGATGGCATGGAAGGCGAAGGGCGGACCGGTGATGGTCGGCGGCCAGGATTGCCATCCGGAGGCCTCGGGCGCACATACCGGCGACATTGCTGCGGCCATGCTGAAGGACGCGGGTGCGAGCCACGTCATCCTCGGCCATTCCGAACGCCGGGCCGACCATGGCGAGACGGACGCCCTCGTGCGCGCCAAGGCCGAGGCGGCCCATGCCGCGGGGCTCGTCGCGGTGATCTGCCTCGGCGAGACCGAGGCCCAGCGCGACGCGGGCACGACCCTAGACGTCATCGGCGCCCAGCTTCGCGGATCGGTTCCCGACGGGGCGACGGCCGCCAACACGGTCATCGCCTACGAACCTGTCTGGGCCATCGGGACCGGCCGCACCCCGACGCTCGCGCAGATCGCCGAGGTCCATGACTTCCTCCGCGCCGAACTGGCGAAGCGCCTCGCCGATGCCGCGGGGGTGCGGCTTCTCTACGGGGGTTCGGTGAAGCCCTCGAACGCGGCCGATATCTTCGCCACGTCGAACGTGGATGGCGCGCTCGTGGGTGGTGCGAGCCTCAAGGCCGCAGATTTCGGGGCGATCCTCGCCGCGCTCGACTCCGCCTGACATTCGCGACGCCCCCTGTCGCTTCCGGGCGGGAGGTTCCGCCGTCCGGCACCTAGCCTCGCCCTCGGACCTCAAGCACGGACGCCGGGCGTGACGATCGCAACCACGATACCTTCGCCCGGCCCCTCGGTGGTTCTGGCCAACCTGGCCTGCATGGGCTCCATGATTGTCTGGGCGATCGGATTTCCGCTCGCCGACGCGCTCCTCGCCGTCCTGCCGCCGGTCACGGTCACGGCACTGCGCCTCGCCTTCGCGAGCGCCTTCCTGCTGCCAGCCTGGTTCCTCCTCGAAGGCTGGCAGGCTCTGCGCGGCGCCCGCTGGACCCGGGGTCTTGCCGTGGGGGCGATCGGAATGGGAGGCGGTTCGCTCCTGTTGATCTTTGGCCAGAGCCGGACCGACGGAATCACCACGGCGGTCATCGCCGCCACGATGCCGATCACCGGCATCGCGCTCGAATGCCTGCTGGACGGCCGCCGCCTGACTGGACGGATCGTGCTCGGCATCGTGCTCAGCGTCGCGGGCGGTGTCGCGGTCTACGGCGCGCGGATGGGACATCTGAACCTCGGCCTCGGCGCCTTCGCCACGTTCGCCTCGACGATCATCTTCACCTGGGCCTCCCGCGCCTCGGTGACGGCGTTGCCGGGGCTCTCGGCAGTCGGCCGGACGGCGGTCACCATCGCCGGGGGGATGCTCCTCGTGTTCGTGGTTCAGGCGACCTTGCCCGCCGTCGGCGGCCAGGCCGTTCCCTGGCACCTGATCGGTGCGCGGGAATGGGGTTTCGCCGCCGCCTACGGCGCGGGCTCGATGGCGCTGTCGCAGATCCTGTTCCTGATCGGCGTCGCCGGCCTCGGCATCGGCGTCGCCGCGATGCACACCAACGTGGCGCCCTTCTACGTGATGCTCTTCGCCCTCGCCTTCGGCGACAGCTGGAGCTGGCCCTCCGCGCTGGCGGCAACGCTCGTGCTGGCCGGCGTTGCCCTCGCCCAGACGAGGCCCCGCGCTTGAACCCTTCCCTCGCCTGCGCTTAGCTCGCCCCATGGAAACGCTGACCCAGTCGCCGACCGACGACGCCTTCGTCCAGAACCCCTACCGCTTCTACGGCCGCGCCCGCAAAGCCGGCCCGCTCTTCTTCTGGCACGACTACGGGCTCGTCTGCGCCACCTCCGCGACCGTGGTCGGCGCCATCCTGCGCGACCGCCGCTTCGGCCGCGAGGTGCCCGACGAACGGCGCCGCCCGGCCCCGGATCACCTTGCCCCCTTCTACGCGGTCGAGGCGCATTCGATGCTGGAACTGGAGCCGCCGCGCCACACGCGGCTCCGCTCACTGGTGCTCCGCGCCTTCACCTCGCGCCGGATCTCCGCGCTGGCGCCCGAGATCGCTGCCCTCGCGCATGACCTCATCGACGCCTTTCCGCAGGCCGAGTTCGATCTGCTGCCGGCCTTCGCCCAGCGCCTGCCCGTGATCGTCATCGCCCGGCTTCTCGGCGTCCCCGAAGAGCGCTGCCCCGACCTTCTCGCCTGGTCGAACGCGATGGTCGGCATGTACCAGGCCCGCCGCAGCCGCGCGACCGAGGACGCCGCCATCGCTGCCACTGAAGCCTTCGTCGCCTTTCTGCGCGGCTACGTGGAGGAACGCCGCTCGCGCCCCGCCGACGACCTCATCACCCACCTCATCGCCGCCGAGGCGGAGGGCGAGCGGCTCACCACCGAAGAGTTGATCGCCACCTGCATCCTTCTCCTGAATGCGGGCCACGAGGCGACGGTCCACACCCTCGGCAACGGCGTGAAGACGCTGATCGAGAACGGCTTCGGCGGCGGGGCGCTTTCACCGGAAAACGTCGAGGGCACGGTCGAGGAAATCCTGCGCTTCGACCCCGCCTTGCACCTCTTCACCCGCTGGGCCTACGAGGAGGTGGAGATCGCCGGCCACACCTTCCGGCGGGGCGAGCAGGTGGGCTGCCTTCTCGCCGCGGCGAACCGCGACCCCGCGCAGTGGGAAAGGCCCGCCCGCTTCAACCCCGCCCGACCGGCGAAACCCAATCTCACCTTCGGCGCGGGCCTGCATTTCTGCGTCGGC
This sequence comes from Albidovulum sp., assembly GCF_041919395.1. Classification (NCBI taxonomy): domain Bacteria; kingdom Pseudomonadati; phylum Pseudomonadota; class Alphaproteobacteria; order Rhodobacterales; family Paracoccaceae; genus Albidovulum; species Albidovulum sp. Next base: position 1,785 of record NZ_JAYRTX010000007.1, on the reverse strand, counting down.
GCGCCGCTCGCCCGGCTGGAGTTGCAGATCGCGTTGCCGATCCTCTTCGCGCGCCTCCCGCGCCTTGGGCTGGCCGAATCGCCGCGTTACGCCAATCTCTATCACTTCCACGGCCTCGAACGGCTGATGGTCGGGACCGGCGCCGGGAGCGCGGCCTGAGAGACTGCAAGAGCCCGACCGGAAGCCTTTGGAGAAAGCGGCGCGATCTGGTATGCGTTTGAACGGCGTTTCAGCAGGCAAGACCTAGCAGTCCACAAGGAGGAAACGCCATGACAGTGCAAATCCGTAGTCTCGAGTTGAAGCCTGTCGCTGTCTCTGAAGACGCCGTGGGGGCGCTACGCGCACAAATCCGTGGAACGGTCGCCCTCGACGGCGAGCCTGGGTATGAGGAGGCCCGGACCGTCTGGAACGCGATGGTGGACCGCAAGCCCGGCCTCGTGGTCCGTGCCCTCGGGGCCGCCGACGTTTGCGCGGCCGTCAACTTCGCCCGCGAGAATGGCCTCCTGATCTCGATCCGCAGCGGCGGGCACCAGATCGCGGGCCATTCGGTCGCCGAGGGGGCCGTGCTGCTCGACCTGTCCCTGATGAAGTCGGTTCGCGTCGATGCGTCCGCCAAGACCGCCTGGGTCGAGCCGGGCGCCACGCTTGGCGATGTCGACAAGGAGACGGCCGCCAATGGCCTCGTCCTGCCCACTGGCATCAACTCCACGACCGGCATCGCCGGGCTCACGCTCGGCGGCGGGTTCGGCTGGCTCACGCGGAAATACGGCATGACGCTCGACAACCTCATATCCGCCGATGTGGTGACGGCGGACGGCAAGCGCCGGCGTGCGAGCGACACGGAGAACCCCGACCTGTTCTGGGCGATCCGGGGAGGTGGCGGGAATTTCGGCATTGTCACGGGCTTCGAGTTTGCCCTGCATCCCATGCGTGGCGAGGTCCTCGCCGGGCTGATCGTCCATCCCTTTGCCGAGGCCCGGCGGCTCTATCGCGCTTATCGCGAGATTGCGCCGCGCCTGCCCGAAGAGCTTGCGGTCTGGACCGTCTGCCGCAAGGCGCCGCCGCTGCCGTTCCTGCCCGAGGACTGGCACGGCCGGGAAATCTTCGTCTTCGCGGTCTGCTATGCCGGCGACCCGGCAGAGGGGGAAAAGGCGCTGAAGGAACTGCGCGGGCTCGGCAAGCCGATCGCCGACGTCGTCGGCCCGAACCCCTTCACCGGCTGGCAGACGGCCTTCGATCCGCTGCTCGCGCCCGGTTCCCGCAACTACTGGAAAAGCCACGACTTCGCAGACCTTCCCGATGACCTGATCGACTCGCTTTCGCGGGCGCTCGACGACAGCCCGGCGCCGGATTGCGAGATATTCATCGCACAGGTCGGTGGCGCGATGGCAAGGGTGGCCCCCGGCGAAACCGCCTATCCGCAGCGCAATGCGCATTACATCATGAACATCCACACCCGCTGGGTCGACAAGGCCAGGGACGAGGCCTGCCGGGCCTGGGCGCGCGACGTCTTCAAGCGGACGGCGCCCTTCTCGATGGGCACCGCCTATATCAACTTCATGCCGGAGGATGAAACCGACCGGGTGAACGGCGTCTACGGAAGCAACCTGAAACGGCTGCAGGAGCTCAAGGCCAAGTACGATCCGGGCAACCTGTTCCGGGTCAATCACAACGTGAAACCGGTCAAGGTGATGGAGGCCGCGCAGTAGGCATCGGGGCCGGCGTCACGCCGGCCCCACCTTCCGGCGGGGCGAGCAGGTGGGCTGCCTTATCGCCGCGGCGAAC
>NZ_JAYRTX010000006.1:0-55551 GCF_041919395.1 Albidovulum sp. | reverse complement strand
CGGCGGCGATGATCGACCTTGCGGGTGCGAATGCCGAAGTGACCGCCGGTGCGATCCGGCTGAGGGGCCAGGACATCCTTCGGCTCGACCAGGCGGCGCGGAGGCGGCTGCGCGGACGCGAGATCGCAATGGTCTTCCAGGACCCGATGACGGCATTCAACCCGGTCCTCACGGTGGGCGCGCAGCTTGTCGATTTCCAGTTCAACCTCGACGGCGTGCCGGGGCGCGAGAAACGGGCGCGGGCGCGGGACATGCTGGCCCGCGTCGGCCTGTCAGACCCCGACCTCGTGATGGGCCGCTATCCGCACGAGCTTTCGGGGGGGATGCGCCAGCGCGCGGCCATCGCGGCAGCGCTCCTTATGCGGCCCGCCGTGCTGATCGCGGACGAGCCGACCACCGCGCTCGACGTCACGATGGAGGCGCAGATCATCCATCTCTTGCGCGAACTTCGGGCGCAATACGGCTGTGCCATCGTCATCGTGACGCACCACCTGGGGGTGATTGCCGAACTCTGCGATCGGGTGGCGGTGATGTATGCCGGCGAGGTGGTGGAGGAAGCTCCGGTGGACGAGCTCTTTCACGACCCCCGCCATCCGTATACCCGCGCTCTCATCGCCTGCGATCCGGCACGGATCGGGAAAGCGACAGGGCGGCTTCCCGCCATCGGCGGGCGGCTGCCGGACCTTTCGGATCCGCCTCCGGGCTGCGCCTTCGCCGCGCGCTGCGGGATCGCCACCGACCGCTGCCGGACGGTGCCGCCGCCCAGGGTGGCGCCCGGGGCCGACCGCGGCGTGCTCTGCCACGAGGCCGCGCCATGACCGCGCTCCTGTCGGTCCGGGATCTCGCGGTGGACCTGCCGCTTGGCCGCTGGTTCGGGGGGGGCGCGCGTGCCTTGAACATTCTCGCAGGCGTGACGATGGACCTTCAGCCGGGCCGGACATTGGGACTTGTCGGGGAAAGCGGGTCGGGCAAGACGACGCTGGCCCGCGCGATCCTCGGGCTTCAGCCGGTCAGCGGCGGCACGCTCCGCTTCGACGGGGCCGAGTTGCGGCGGTCCGCGGACTTCCGCGCGATCCGCCGCCGCACCGCGCTGATGTTCCAGGATGCGACCGCCTCGCTTTCGCCGCGCATGACAGTGGGCGAGGCGGTGACCGAGCCCTTCGTCATCCATGGCATCAGGATCGCGAGCCGTCGCGGCAAGGCGGCGGAACTGCTGGCCGAGGTCGGTCTGCCGGCGGAGATGGCGGCGCGCTATCCGCACGAGCTTTCCGGCGGGCAGGCGCGGCGGGTGGGCGTGGCCCGCGCGCTGGCTCTGAAGCCCTCGCTCGTGATCGCCGACGAGCCGACGGCGGGGCTCGACGTCTCGGTGCAGGCCGAAATCCTCAACCTGATGGCCGACCTGAAGGACCGTCACGGCCTGAGCTATCTGGTCATCACCCACAACCTCGCGCTGGTTCGTCACGTCGCCGACCGCATCGCGGTTCTCTACCTCGGCCGGCTGGTGGAGACCGGCCCGACCCGTGCCATCTTCGCCGGGCCGGGCCATCCCTATACTAGGAGCCTGATCGCGGCGGAGCCGAAGCCCGACCCGCGCCAGCGCCGGACCGATCTGGCGATCCGCGGCGAGATACCGGGCATCCTCAGACGCCCCCCGGGCTGCGAGTTCCACACGCGCTGTCCCGTCGCGCGCGACATCTGCCGCAGCGCCGCCCCGGCGCTGCACGACCTCGGCCCCGGGCACAGCGTCCGGTGCCATTTCCCGGAAACCACAAGCAAGGGAGGATGAGATGAACTGGACGACCGACAGACGCGGGTTTCTGAAGCGCGCGGGCGCGGGCCTTGCCTCGGCGGTGGCGGCGCCGAACTTCGCCTGGGCGGCCGAGGGTGACACGCTGCGCATCCGCATGGACGCGGATTTCCAGGTGCTCGATCCCTGGGGGATCATCGGCGGCCTAGACGAGGTCATCCCCCGCTGCACCCAGGTTTCGCTGGTGCGCATGGGCGACATGCGCGCGGGCAACAACTGGGAGCTTTACGCGGCCGAAAAGCTGGAATGGCTCGACGATACCCGGCTCGCCTTCACGCTGCGCGATGGGCTCGTTTGGACCGGCGACTTCGGCCCCGTAACTGTGGCGGACGTTAAGTTCTCCTACGAGCGCATCGCCGGATCGGACAGCGCCTGGGCCTATCAGTTCGAGAAGCTGAAGGAGGTCGAGGTCATTGACGACCGCAACGGCGTGATCCACCTGACCGAGGCCTTCGCGCCCTTTGTCGTCATCGCTATGCCCTATTATGGTGGCCACATCGTCTGCAAGGCGGCCGTCGAGGCGGCCGGCGGCAGCTACACCACCGAGATCCCGGCGCAGTGCGGCCCGTATCTTCTCGATGCGTGGGAGCAGCAGCAGAAGGTCACGCTGAAGGCGAACCCCGGCTGGACCGGTGAAAAACCCGCCTTCGAGACCGTGGAAATTTACATCCAGGCCGACGATCAGGCGGCGCAGCTGGCCTATGAGGCCGATGCCTTCGACTATACCCGCGTCGCCCCCAGCGCGGTCCGACAGCTGAAGGAGGCGATGCCGGAAGGCGCCACGCTGATCGAGGCGGAATCCACCCGCTACGTCTGGCTGACGATCAACCAGAACGCCGAACCGCTGAAGGACATCCGCGTGCGTCAGGCGATCCAGTACGCCTATGACAGCGATGCCGTCCTGCAAGGCGCCTACGACGGGCTCGTGGGCCGGTCCGCGGGGGTCGTCCAGCCCGGCACCACCTATGCGCGTGCGAAGAACATCATCGACACCCGCGACGTCGGAAAGGCGAAGGCGCTTCTGGCCGAGGCCGGGGCCGAGGGGCTGACGCTGAATCTCGTGGCCCTGACGGATTCGACGTCGCAGACCATCGCGCAGATCATCCAGGCGAGTCTGGGGGAAGCCGGCATCACGGTCGAAATCCAGCCGACCGAGGAGGCCGCCTACTGGGCTCTGGGCGACAAGACCGCAGGCGACGACTACCTGTCGCTGGAACTGGTGCTGCAGTCCTTCGCGGGCGGCGTCGATCCGACCGAGAACCTCGTCTGGTTCCGCCCCGACCAGATCGGCGTCTACAACTGGGCCTTCTTCGACAGCGCCGAATACGAGGAGCTTTACCAGAAGTCGCTCACGGAGCGGGACGCGGACAAGCGCCGGGCGATGTTCAACCGGATGGAGGACCTGATGGAGGAATCCGGCTCCTTCGTCTTCATCTGCTTCGAGCCGCTCGTGGCGATCCACGATTCCGACCTGAAGCCGGTGATCCTTGCCGACGGTCATCCCGACCCGGTACGGTTCGCGCGGATGTGACAGGCGTTCCCGGCGGCGCCCTCCCTGGGCGCCGCCCGGTCAGGGGAAGTGGAATGGATAGGAAACGGCGGGCGCCGCGTTTCAACCGCCTGAGCGGCGAGGAACGGCGCGCGGCACTGGTCTCCGCCGGGCTTGCCTGCATGGCACGGGGCGGAATCCAGGAATTCACGGTCGACCGGATCTGCGTCGAGGCCGGCGTTTCGCGCGGTCTGATCACGCATCACTTCGGTTCGATGAACGCGCTTCTGGCCGCCGTCTACGCGCATATGTACGACGGTTCCACCAAGCCGACGCGCGCGGTGGTACCCGGAGAGACGCGGCTTTCGGCCCTGCTCGACGCCTTCTTCGCGCCGGAGGTCTTCAACCGCGACATGCTCAATATCTGGCTGGCACTCTGGGGCCAGATCTCGGTGAACGAGGACCTGAGGGCAGAACACCGCGTCCAGTATCCCGCGTATGTCCGCGACGTCGCCGCCGCAATCGACGCGGCGGCGGCGCAGAACGGGCGCACGGTGGATGCCGGGACGCTTGCCAGGACGCTGATCGCCCTGGTGGATGGGCTCGGTCTGCAACACTGTATCGAACCCGGGTCGATGGCAGCCGAGTCGGCCAGCTCGGCCTGCCGGGCGCTGCTGGAGCCGCACGTCGGCCCGTTCTGAGCGTCCGGCCGGCAGGACTGCCCGCGCGGCGACCCTCAGCCGACGCGCGCCGGTACCGTCGCGGCCCTGCGGCTGAGGTCGAAGAGCGCGGCGAAGCCGATCATGGCGGCGATCCCGCCGGAGATCATCAGGACATCGAGGGCGAGCGTCGGCGCCCCAGCGATTTCCTTGGCGGCGCGCACCGCGAAGGAGAGGATTGTGCCGAGCGCGAAGACGGGGAGCGCGTGGCGGCCGAGCAGCGCGAGCGGCGCCAGCGGGCGCGAATCGCAAAGATCGCGCAGCCAGGGTAGGACGCTGAGAACATAGGCGAGCGAGAGGAAGTGCAGCAGCCGCGGCACCGAGACATAGGTCTTGTCGAAGTCGCGGACGAGGTTGGGTGCGCCCTGCGCCGCGAGCCAGCCGAGCGCCGCGTTGCCACGATCCTGCAAGGCGGGCCACTTCAGCCAGACCAGCGACAGGAGAAGATATGCCGCCGCGGCGGCGACGAGCCAGCGGTTCACCGGCACGAACCGCGCGCCGCGTTTCAGCGCGGCGCCGGTGAGGATGCCGAGGACGAAGAGCATTTGCCAGGCGAGCGGGTTGAAGAACCACCCGCCCTGGAGCGGCAGGTTCGGCAGGTCGACGTGCGCGAACCCCACGCCTGCCCAGAGCGCGACCGAGCCCGCGAGTGTCGCACGTGGCCAGCGGCCGGCCGACAGGATCAGAGCCGGGGCCGCGAGGAGGAGCACGGCGTAGAGCGGCAGGATGTTCACATAGCCGAACTGGTGGCCGAGCAGCGGCAGGCCGATGAGCACGCCGATCGGGTCGCTGACGAGGAACTGAAAGTTGTCCTTTTCGAAAAGTGCGCCCGATCCGCCGTAGCGCAGCGTCGCGGCGACGATGGCGACGGCCCAGAACGTGACCATGAGATGGACGAGATAGAGCGTCCACGCCCGCTTCCAGATACGCCGCACACCGGCCCATAGCGGTCGCGCAGAAAGTCCCCCCGCATAGGCGAGGAAGGCCGAGAGGCCGGAGATGAAGACGAAGCCCTCCGCCGCGTCGGAAAAGCCGAAGTTGCGGGATGTCACCAGCTCGAACACCGTTCCCGGAACGTGGTTGACGAAGATCATCACGAGGGCGATGCCGCGCAGCACGTCGATCCGGCTGTCGCGCCGGCGGATTTGGACGGGCACCGGGGAGGGCCGAACGACCGCCGGTTGCGGCAGGACGGGCGCCGGCCGCGGCCGGGCCGTCAGGGCGCGGCGGGCGGCGTCAGGCATGTGCCGGCGTCCCGGTGCGGGCGGCTGCCCCGGCCGTCTCGGGTGTGCCCGTCCACCGCGCGAGGATCGCGTCGTGCGCGGCAAGGATCGGCGGGAGCGACCGCTCCTCCGGCGTGGCGAAGAGCGTGCGCGACGCGGCTGGTCGCGATGTCCAGGCGATCAGAGCCGGCGCGAGGATCATCGGCAGCAGCACCGGCAGGAGCCAGGGGAGGAGCCCGGCGCCCCAGTGCCAGGCCGCTACGAGCCCGGCGAGGCCGAGCGTGACGATGAAATGGCTTGCCTCGAACGCTTCGGCCACGGTCAGACGCGCCTCGCCGCGCCGGTTCGGCGGCCAGCCGCCGTCGGCGCCGCGCAGCACCTGGAAGACCGAGCGGGTCTGGTAGGCCATCATCACCGGCGCGATGAGACTCGACAGGAGAAGGTCGAGGACACTCGACAGGACGACATCGGAGGTGCGGCCGAACCCTCGGGCGCGTCGCGTCACCTCGGCCTCAAGCACGATCAGAAGCTTCGGCATGACGAGAAGGCCGATGATGCCGAGGAAGAGTCCGATCGCCTTCGCCGTCTCGTCGCTCGGGAAGACCGGGAAGAACTGGTGCGGGTCGGGGAAGTAGTCCGGCGGCGGAAGGGTGGCGCGATCGGCCACGGCCGCGATGAGGAATCCGGCCCAGAAGACCGGCGCGATATAGGACACGATCCCGAGTGCCATGGAAAGCCGGCTCCAGCCGAGAAGGCCCGCGGCGGTCACCACGCGGCTGTGCTGGAGGTTGCCCTGGCACCAGCGACGGTCGCGTCTGGCATATTCGATCAGGCTCTCGGGGCCTTCCTCGTAGGAGCCGCCGAGGTCGGGGTCCACCCGCACGTCCCATCCTGCGCGGGCGAGCATCGCCGCCTCGACGATGTCGTGGCTGAGGATGTGACCGCCGAAGGGCGGCGAGCCGGGCAGTTCCGGCAGGCCGCAGCTTTCCGCCCAGGCGCGGGTCCGGACGATGGCGTTGTGACCCCAGAACGGCCCCGCTCCGCCTTGCAGCCGCGCCAGTCCGCGGGCAAAGACTGGCGAGTAGAAGGCGGCGGCGAACTGCATGGCGCGACCGAAGATCGACCCCGCCCGGACGATCACCGGCAGGGTCTGAATAAGGCCGAGCCGGGGCTCGGCCTCCATCCGCCGGATCATCTGGAGGATCGTGGTGGGCTCCATCAGGCTGTCGGCGTCGAGGATCACCGCGTAGTCGTAGGCCGCGCCGCTGCGGCGGAAGAAGTCGGCGATGTTGCCGGCCTTGCGGCCGGTGTTCCGCTCCCGCCGCCGGTAGAAGAGCCGCCCTTCGCCGCCGGTCTCGGCCATGAGGCGGGAGAACCAGTAGGCTTCGCCAGCCATGGTTTCGGGCCGCGAACTGTCGGAAAGGATGGCGAAATGGATTGTGGCCGGCGCATCCTTCAGTGCCGCCATCATCGCGGCGACGCGCGCGAAGGTGGGCGCGGGATCCTCGTTGCAGACGGGCATGAGCACGCAGGTTCGCCCGCGGATCGTTGCGGCGGATGGCACCGCCCGCGGCGTCGGCCAGAGGCCGACGAGGGCAAGCATCGCGCCCCAGGCGAGCCAGGCGGTCGACAGCGTGAGGAGCGCGGCCGAGACCCAGGCCCAGGGCGTCAGGCCGGCCGCGGAGGAATACTGGATGAAGAGCGCCGCCGCCCCGCCGCCGGCGACCAGCGGCACGAGGACCGCGATCGTTCTGAGCAGAACGGGCGGGCGGGTCGCCGTCATCTCACGGCTCCGCGCGCCGCCTGGGGGCTGCGAAGAGCGCGCGCAGCGTCTCGAACGGGCGGACCGGTTCGAGCCGCTGCTCGGGCATGGCCAAGGGCGCATGGGGCAGGGACGCGGCCCCAAGAACGCTGGCGGTGGTCATGGCGTCCTCGAAGGCAGCCGCGCCGGACAGGTCGGACGGAGTCATGGCTTCACCCATTGGAAGGACCAGATTTCGGACAGCTTGCGGCCGTAGCCGGCGACATGCGCCGTCATCTCGACGAGGGACCCGGATTCGGACGCGACATCGACCACGAGCCGCCAGACGTCGCCGTCCGGAAGCTTGGACAATGTCGTCACATCAGCCGTTCCGCCGTTGATCGTCAGCACCGGTTTCACCTCTGCGTCATCTTCGGGCAGCCGGCCGAGCATCCCGCCCTTGAAGTCGATGACGAACTTGTGCGTATCGGGCGGGTTTTCAAGCCCTGCCGGGCCGCCGATCCCGCTGCGCGTGGCCGATACAATGGCCTTGTCGTCGGCATAGTCGGGTTCCAGCCGACCCCAGTGCATCCGGTAGGCGAACTCGCGCGCATCGCCGGCCTTCACCGGCGTGTCGGGAACCCAGAAGGCGCCGATGTTGTCGTGAACCTCGACTGCGGTCGGAATCTCGAACAGCCGGATCTTGCCCGGCCCCCAGTCGCCGACAGGCTCGATATCGACCGAAGGGCGCAGGTCGTAACGCGCCCCGGCGTCCTGATAGTCGTCGAAGTCGCGCCCGCGCTGGTGCAGGCCGAAGCGGCGTACCTGTACCTCGGCGAAATAGGACGACGAAAGCGCCTTCGGGTTGTCGAGCGCACGCCAGATCACGTCGCCGTCGGCCCGCAGGATCCTCAGCCCGTTGCTGTCGTGGACGCGTGGCCGGTAATCCTCGAAGTCGCCGCGGTTCACGTCGGCGAAGAGGAACATCGAGGTCAGCGGCGCGACGCCAATCTGCTCCACGTCGCCGCGGAAAAAGAGCCGGGCGGTGACGTCCACGACCGTCTCCACGCCGGGAGTGATGACGAAGCGGTAGGCCCCGGTCACGCTGGCGCTGTCGAGCGCTGCATAGACCGTCATGGTCTCGGCACCCGGCGCGGGCTTCTCGATCCAGAAGGCGCTGAAGCGGGGGAATTCCTCCGCCTTCGGCAGTCCGCTGTCGATCGCGAGGCCGCGCGCGGAAAGCCCATAGGCGTTGCCGAGCCCGAGGGCGCGGAAGTAGCTTGCCCCGATGAACGAGATCACCTCGTCCATCTTGTCGCCGCGGTTCATCGGATGGGTCAGCTTGAAGCCGGCCACGCCGGGCAGCGCGGTGCCGGGCGGCACCGTGCCCTGCAGGCGGTGGCGATACTCGAAATCGTCGGTGGTGAAGGTCATCCCGGTTGCCATGCCGTCGACAACCTCGAAGACATGCACCGGCTCCTTGAAGAGCCAGCCGAGATGGAACGGCATCATCCGCCAGGTGATCCCGGGCGTGTTCCACCGCGCCCGGGCCGGGCGGTAGGCGATGAGGTTGTAGTCGTCGTAGGTCAACTCGGCGAAGACCTGGGGGATCGACTCGGGGTCGGGAACCGGTGCCGCCGCGCGTACCCGCACCTCCTCTGTCAGGAGGTCGAAGGAGAAGGGCCGCGATCCCGTCTCCTCTGCCACGAGGCGGGTTCCGGCAAGGAGCGCTGGCACGCAGACGGATGCAGCTGCGGAAACGAGGAAGCGCCGCCGCGAGGGCGGCGAGGGAAGTGGTAACGAAGGGGTCATTCGTTTTGTTTTCAACCGGCTAGAAGCGGCGCGACTCAGCGCAGGGGTCCCGATGGCGCATTCACTCCGCATCTGGAGATTGCGCAAGGGGAATGACTATGCTGCAGGTGCGAAACATGCACCGGATGCATGGCTCCGGAGGATCATTGCCGATTTGCGGACCCATTGGCCGGCGGGATTCCGCCTTGCGCACAAATTTTGGGCAGAGTCGGTTGTCCGGCCGCCCGGCGGCCATATTGTTCCCGGCGGTGCCGGAAAGACTCGAAGTCGCCGCCCGGCTGTGGCAGGGACGGGTCGAACGGATGGCGAGGTGCTCATGGCGCAGATGACGGCTGACCACCAGGCGGTGGCGAGAAGCTCGCTGCTGCTGGCGGGGACCTCGGCGGAAGTGGCGGCGAACGTGCTTGCCGGAGCGCGGGTCAAGACCTTCGACCGCGGCGCGACGATCTTCCTGCAAGGCGAGCGGGCGGCCGCGATCTACATCGTTGCCGCTGGCTGGGTGAAGCTCTACCGGATCGCGCCGAACGGAGCCGAAGCGATCGTCGGAGTCTTCACCCGCGGCCACAGCTTCGGCGAGGCGGTGGCGTTCCGGCACGATGTCTACCCGGTCGCGGCCGAGGCGGCGACGGATTGCGAACTGATCCGGATCGAGGCGGACGCGTTGCTGCGGCTGATCGAGAACAATCCGAGGATTGCGGTGTCCATCCTGACCGCAACCTTCGCGCATCTGCACAGCCTTGTGGCGCAGGTGGAACAGCTCAAGGCCCAGACCGGCGCGCAGCGGGTCGCCGAGTTCCTCCTGGAGCTTGCAGGCTGCCAGGACGGGCGTTGCGACGTGACGCTTCCCTATGACAAGGTGCTGATCGCCGGCCGCCTCGGCATGAAGCCCGAAAGCCTGAGCCGCGCCTTCCAGAAGTTGCGCAAGGTGGGCGTGAAAGTGCTGCAGAACCACGCCGAGATCGCCGACGTGGCTGCGTTGCGCGACTATGCCGAGGAAGACCCGGCCGATGCCTGGGCGCGCGGCGGCTGACTACCCGGCGAGATAGAGCGCAAGCAGGAGAAGCGCGTAGAGCGCGAGCGTCAGGCCGAAGCCGCGGCGGAAGGCCGGCGCCTCGTCGAGCCTGAGGTAGGCGTTCAGGATCGTCCGCGCCTTGGCCCAGGCGAGCGCAAGGATCGCCGCGCCTCCGAGCGTGATCGCGCTGCCGGTTAGCGCCCCCCGCGCCACGGCGACGGAAAGCCCCGTCGAGGCGCCCGACAGCGCAAGGAGGAGAGCCCAGGCTTTCGTCACAGGAGCCATGGCCTACCTCAGCAGATAGATCACGGGGAAGACGAGGACCCAGACGAGGTCAACCATGTGCCAGAAGGCCACGCCCGCCTCCACCTCGCGCGGGCGGGCCCGGGCGGCCACGAGGAGGAGGACGACGATCCCGGCCGCGACATGGGCGGCGTGAAAGCCGGTGATGAGGTAGTAGAAGGTGAAGAAGGGGTGTGTCTCCACCCCGATGCCCTGCGCCGCCTTGTCGGCATACTCGGCCCATTTGATCGCGAGGAAGAGCGCGCCGAAGCCCGCCGCAGCGGCGAGAAGCCCGCGGGCGCGGGCAAGGCGCCCCGCCTCGACCGCCTGCGCGCCGAGGGCCGCGAGCCAGCCCGAGGTGACGAGGACGATGGTGTTCACACCGGCGGCCGAACGCTGCAGGTGATCCTGCGCGGCGGCAAAGCCCTCCGGGTCGGTCAGCCTGACAGCGAGGAAGGCCGCGAGGCCCGCGCCGAAGACCAGAAGCTCCGACACGATCAGCACCCAGATCATCAGGTCGCCCGGCAGGTCGTCGAAGGGGCTCAGGTCGGTGTGGTTACGGTCCGTCATGCGCCCACCAACTGCCGGTAGATCTGCGGCAGCGCCTGCGTCAGCTTCTCGGGATGCGGGATGACGGCATAACCGCCCTGGCCGAAGAGCCGCGGGAACCACGACTTGCCGTCGCGGTCAACGGTGATGCCGAAGACGGCATGGCCAAGGCGCCGCGCCTCCTCCACCGCCTTGCGGCTGTCTTCGATGCCGTGGCGACCCTCGTAGTGGTCGAGGTCGTTGGGCTTGCCGTCGGTGATGACGAGAAGAAGCCGCCGCCGCCTCGCCTCGCGTGCGAGGCCCGTCGAAGCATGGCGGATCGCCGCGCCGAGGCGGGTGTAGTGGCCGGGCTTCAGCCCTGCGATCCGCGACTCCACCGTGGACGACATGGGCTCGCCGAAGCGTTTGACGGCCTGCATATAGACCCGATCGCGCCTGAGCGAGGAAAACGCGTGGATGGCGAAGTCGTCGCCGCAGGCGTCTAGCCCCCAGGCGAGCGCGGCCAGCGCCTCGCGCTCGATGTCGATGACGGCGCGGCCGTCGTGCCCGTGGCCCGGCACCGCGCTTTCGGTCGAGCGTGACACGTCGAGCAGGATCGAGACCGCGAGATCGCGCTTTTCGGTGCGGTTCTGGAGCCAGACCCGGTCGTCGCCCCCGCCCGAGGCGACGAGATCGACGCGTGCGCGGATGGCGCGGTCGGTATCCAGTTCGTCGCCATCGCGGTGCCCCGCGGTAAGGATGCGGGCAGGTCGCAGCGCCTCGAACTGGCGCCGGACGGCACGGATGCGTTTTGCGGCGCCGGCGTCGCTGCGGAAGGCGGGCTCCTCGGTTCCCGGTTCCACCGTCGAGGCAAGGACACGGACATGGGCGGGCAGGTAGGCGCCGCTGCGGGCGTCCCATTCGGGGTAGGTCGTCTCGGCCGAAATCCGTTCGCGGTCCACGTCCTCGGGCGCGAGGTCGAGGTGGAGCTTGAGGCGCGTGGCCGGCGCCTTGGAAATCTGCCCGAGCCCGATCTCGTCGATGTCATCGGCCGCCTTCCTGGCGTCGTCGTTCTCGTCTTCCTCCACCCGGCGGTTGAGGTTGATGAACTCCGCCCAGGAGAGGATCGCCTCGAACTTGTGGAGGATGAAGCTGTCGTTCCGCTCGATCTGGTCGGACTTGCGCCGCCTTGCGCGGTGGGTGCGGCCCTCGGCCGCCTCGGGCGTGCCGTCGGTCGCGCGGGTCTCGACGGCGGTCGTCGCCGAGAAGGCGAGCGGGCGCAGGTCTGGCCAGAGCGGGACCGGGCGGAAGGGCCGGTAGCCGCGCGGGGCGCGATACGCCGAGAGGTCGCCGGCCGCGACCGCCTTCGCCATCCGCTCAGCCTTCGGAGAAAGCGGGGCAGGGTCGCCGAGGAGGTGCCGGACCACCGCCTCCACCGTCCGCTCCGCCTCGGGCAGCCAGGGCACGCGGCGAGTGTCGAGATGGGTCCGGGCGAGGTCGGCGTGAAGCCGCGCGAAGCCGGGCGCGTCGGCAAGTGTCGCTGTTGTCATCTCACGCGCGGCGATCAGCGCGGCGAGGTCGGCGCGCAGGGGATCGTCCTCGACGCGCGGGGCGCCGGCGTGGGCGGCGACGGCGGCGAGCCAGATGTAGAGCGCGGCATTGGCCTCGCGCGCGGGGAAGGCGGCAAGGCTCTCGGGCAGGCGCAGGGCCTCGCCGTCGAAGCTCGCGCGCGCGGTCGCCTCGACATCGGTGCCGAGGCGGCGGCGGATCGAGAGGCGGTGGCCCGAGCGTTCCGGTGCCACCGGCTTGATCTCGACGGCGGGGCTGCCGCCCAGACCGCGGAAGAGGACTGCCAGCCGTCCGCCGACCTCGGAAAGGTCGACACGGGCTCCGTCGTGGACGCTCGGTGCGTCAAGACGGCTGGCATAGGCGTGCCACAGTTTCCCGACGGTTTCCTCGGGTTCCCATGGCTCGATCTCGATCCCGGACATCGGCCGGCCTCACCCGAAAACGGCGGTGACGAGATCGAGGAGCCCGCGTTTGGTGTCTTCGTCGTCGGTGAGCGGTTCGATCATCGCGACCCGGATGGCCCGGTCGGGCGCCATGCCCTGCGCGATGAGGGTCGCCGCATAGACGACGAGGCGGGTCGAGGTGCCTTCCTCCAGGTCCTGCCCCTTCAGCGCGCGGAACTTGTTCGCAAGCCGCACGAGCGGTTTCACGCGATCCTCGGCAAGCCCGCTTTCGCGGGCGACGACGGGGACCTCGTGTTCGGGCTTCGGGAAGGTGAAGTCCAGGCTGACGAAGCGCTGCCGGGTGGAAGGCTTCAGCGTCTTGAGAATGTTCTGGTAGCCGGGGTTGTAGGAGGCGACGAGCATGAAGCCGGGGGCGGCCTCCAGTTCCTCGCCGGTCCGGTCGATCGGCAGCATTCGCCGGTCGTCGGTCAGGGGATGGAGGACCACAGTCACGTCCTTTCGCGCTTCCACCACTTCGTCGAGGTAGCAGATGGCCCCTTCCCGGACCGCAAGGGTCAACGGTCCGTCGACCCAGACCGTCTCGCCGCCCTTGAGGAGGTAGCGCCCGATCAGGTCGGCGGCGGAAAGGTCGTCATGGCAGGCGACGGTGTGGAGCGGCCGGCCGAGCCGGGCCGCCATATGGGCGACGAAGCGGGTCTTGCCGCAGCCGGTCGGTCCCTTCAGCAGGACCGGCAGACGGTTCCGGTAGGCTGCCGCGAAGACATCGCATTCGTCGCCCTGCGGCAGGTAGTAGGGGGCGTCCGCCGCCCCCTTCAGGTCAAAGGTTCCGTCCATCGCCCTTACTCCGCCGCAACATGGTCAGCGTCGTGCTCGATCCGTCCGCGCTCCAGCGGACCCGGTTCGATGATCTCGCGCCGGGGCACGAGCACGGCGTAGATGAACAGGATCGCGCCGAGGACGACCGCCACGCCCGAGCCGAAGCGCATGGCGAAGAAGATCCAGAGCTGATCCTGAACGTCCATGTAGGCCTCGCCCATGACGCGCTGGAGGTGCGTCTGCACGGTGCCCGCGAAGGTCAGGGTGAAGGTCATGAAGACCATGCCGCCCGACATCAGCCAGAACGAGGCCATGTTCAGCACCTGGTTGTAGGGGTCGCGCCCGAGGAGGTGCGGCATCGCGTAGGAGAAGATCGCGAGGTTCAGGGCGACATAGGCGCCAAAGAAGGCGAGGTGGCCGTGGGCGGCGGTGATCTGGGTTCCGTGAGTGTAGTAGTTCACCCCGTGCAGCGTGTGGAGGAACCCCCATACGCCGGCGCCGAAGAAGGCGAGCGTCGCGCAGCCGAGCGCCCAGAGGAGTGCTGCCTTGTTCGGGTGGTCGCGCCGGCCCTTCCATACCATGACGAAGGCGAAGGCCATCATCGCGAAGAACGGCACCACTTCGAGCGAGGAGAAGATCGAGCCGATCCATTGCCAGTAGCCGGGCGTGCCGATCCAGTAGTAGTGGTGCCCGGTGCCGAGGATGCCCGAGAAGAGCGCCGCGGCGACGATCACGTAGAGCCATTTCTCCACCACCTCGCGGTCGACGCCCGTCAGCTTCAGCATCAGGAAGGCGAGGATCGAGGCCATCACAAGCTCCCAGGTGCCTTCGACCCAGAGGTGGACGACGTACCACCAGTACATCTTGTCGAGCGCGAGGTTCGACGGATTGTAGAAGGCGAAGAGGAAGAGCAGAGCGAGGCCCCAGAGGCCCAGGAGCAGGATGTTGGTGATCGCCGTCTTCTTGCCCGAGAGCACCGTCATCGTGATGTTGTATAGGAAGATCAGCGCGGCAACGACGATACCCACCTTCACCCATGTCGGCTGTTCGAGGAACTCTCGCCCCTGCTTGCCGAGGAGGAAGTTGCCCTCGAAGAGGTTGAAGAAATAGGTGACGACCACGCCCGCGGTGCCGAGGACGAAGATCGCGAGCTGCAGGTAGGCGAGCTTCGGCGAGTAGATTTCGCGCTCGCTTTCCTCGGGCACGAGGTAGTAGGCCGCGCCGAAGAAGCCCAGAAGCAGCCAGACGACGAGGCTGTTGGTGTGCAGCATCCGGCCGGTGTTGAAGGGCAGAATCTCGGAAAGGAAGTTCGGGTAGATGTAGATCCAACCGAGGATCAGGCCCATCGAGACCTGAACTGCGAAGAGCGCCATGGCCACGATGAAATAGGCGAGCGCGATTTTCTGTGTCTGGTATTTCATGATCGTGTCTCCTCAGCCCGCGTCATTCGGGGGCCAGTCCTGCGCGCGGACCTTGTTCGTCCAAAGGAGGAAATCGGCAAGCTCGCGGTATTCCTCGTCGGTCAGGTTGAACTGCGGCATCTGGCGGCGGCCGTCGATGCCCGTGGGCATCGCGTCCATCCATCCCTTCAGCGCATCGAAGGCGGCCTGCGGGTCGTCGGCGACGCCCCAGCGCGTCATCACGTTGCCGAGCTCAGGCGCGAAATAGGCGCCCTCGCCGAGGATGGTGTGGCAGTTGATGCAGGCTTTCTTTTCCCAGATGTGCTTTCCCGCCGCGACGCTGTCGGTCAGCCCGGCCGCGTCGGTGGAGGTCGTGTGGATGTAACGGTGGCTATGCGCCGTCAATCCGACGAAGATGAGGATGAAGAACAGGGATCCGCCATAGAAGATATTGCGGGCCATGCTCTTGGTCATGACTTCGCGCATTGCGCTTATCCTTCCCGGAGCAATTGAATCACAGACGGGAGGATGCCGCGGTGCAGCGGCGATGTCCTTAACCAAAGTCAAACACTTAGCTTAGTTCTTCGACGCGCGCGGTGGGAAATGCTGCAATTGCTCCCGCGATCTCGTCCCGGCCCATCAGGCAGAAGGCGGTGGACAGCGCGTCCGCCGTCGCGGCGTCGGGGGCGGAGACCGCGACGGTGGTCCAGCGGGGCGGAAGGCCCGTCGGGTGGAGGATGTGGGGCGCCCCGCCGCCGATCCGGGTTCCGGCGGGCGAGGAGGTCGCAAGTGCGCGGTCGCTGAGCCCGATCCGCGCCAGTTCCGCCCCGTCGGGCGCCGCGATGGCGGCCTGCCAGGCCCGGTCGCCGTTCCGACCGAGCGCCATGACCTCGCCGATGTCGATCAGCACGTCGCCGAAGCCCTCGGCCCTGAGGAGTGCCGCAACCCGGTCGGCGGCATGGCCCTGGGCGATCCCGTTGAAGGTGAGCGCCTGGCCCGGCGCCAGCGCGATCTCGTCCCGGCCGATGCGCAGCCGCGACCAGCCGACGAGCGCCCGCGCCGCCGCGACATCGCCGCCCGTTGCGGTGGCCAGCCAGAGCGGCTGGATCGAGGGGTCGAAGACCCCGCCGGTGGCGGCATGAACGCGCGACGCGAGTTCGAAGAGCGCGAAAACGTCGGGGGCGGGATGCGAAAGCCGGCCGTCGCGGTTGAGCCGCACGAGCGCCGAATCGGTGTGGAGGGAGAAATGCGTCTCGACCCGCAGGAGTTCGCCCTCGACCCGCGCGAAGAGGCGCTGCGCGCGGTACTGTTCTGCACCATGCAGGACGATCCGCGCGGCCGCACCCAGCGCCCGGCCGGTCCAGACCGAAGGCGCCGCGGCCCGGGCGGGGCGGGCGAGTGTCGCGGCGGCGGCAATGGTGAGGAAGCGGCGGCGGTGCATGGCTCACTCCCCAGGCGTGGTCAGGCGCGGCCCCCAGAAGACGGGCCAGAGCGCGATGAGGTAGAGAAGGAAGGCCAGCGACCACAGGATACCGGCGGCGACCGTTGCGGGAAGCGCGATCCCGGCGTAGGTGGCGGCGATCCAGCGGAAAAGCGCGGCGAGGGGCAGGAGGACATAGGCCAGCGCCAGCGGCGCGGGGGCGACGAGGGGACGGCCCGAGTGGCCGAGGCTCGCGCGGGACATCACGGCGAGCGTCATGCCGCCCACGCCGCCGATGGCGATTACATGGAGCGCGGCGACGGGTGCGCCGAGACCGAAGGCCGCGAGCCCGGTCAGGATGAGGCCGAAGCCGATCAGCCCGAAAGACAGGTGCAGCGCCCAGAGGATCGGCTGGTTGAGGGTGAAGCCGGGGCGCCAGAAGGCAAGCCGCGCGAGTTGCCCGGCGCCGGCGAGAAGCGCGATGGAGCCGAGGATTGCGTCCGGCACCCCCGCGAGGGTCGCAAGCGGCAGGATGATTGCCGCCGCGACGGCCGGCGCGTCGAGCCGCGCGAAGGAGCGCGGCAGGGCGGTTTCGCGCCCGGCCCGGGTCATCGCGTTCCGGGTGAAGGCAGGCGTCACGCGGCCGCCGAGGACGGCGATCATCGCGACGAGCCCGTAAAGCCCGGCATGGAGGCCCGGGAGCGCGGTCGCGGCGGCGACACCCATCCATTCCAGATGGACGAAGAGATTCGCCGTCCAGATCAGCGCAAGGAGGCCGAGGAACATCACGTTCTGCGGCTTCGGCCGGCGGACGAGCTGGGTGGCGATCTTCGCCGCCAGAAGCGGCAGGAAGGCGAGGTCCGCGACCGCGACGAGGGGCAGGGGGAGGGTGCCGGCGAACCAGACCGCGACCCGCCCGGCGAGCCAGAGGCCTACCGCGCAGGCGATGAAAACGTGCCGTGCTGCCTTTGCGCCGGTCCAGTTCGGCACCGCCGTCAGGAAGAAGCCGCCGAGCGCGGCGGCGCCGTAGCCGAAGATCATTTCGTGCGCATGCCATTCGACCGGCGGCAGCGCCGCGGGCAGCGGCACCGGCACGAGGAAGGACAGCGTCCAGAGGCCGATGGCAAAGAGGGCGTAGAATCCCGCCGCAAGGAAGAACGCGCGGAAGCCCTCGCCGAAGAGGCGGACGAGCGGGGTCATGCGGGAACTCCTTCCGCGCCGCGCGCCCGCCGCTTCAGGACCGGGCAGATGCCGGGGTCGTTCATCACGACCTGACAGCGCAGGCAGAGGACGCATTCATTGGCATTGATCCGGCCCAAGGGGTCGATTGCGCCGACGGTGCATTTCGTCTCGCAGAGGCGGCATTCGCGGCCGCATTGCGGGCGCCGCTTCAGCCAGTCGAAGACCTTCAGCTTGGCCGGGATCGCGATGCCCGCACCCAAGGGGCAGAGGTAGCGGCAGTAGAACCGCTCGATGAAGAGCCCAGCGCCGAGAAGCACGATCACGTAGAGGACGAAAGGCCAGGCGCGCCACATTCGAAGCGAAATAGCGGTCTTGAAGGGCTCTGCCTCGGCCATGACGAGCGCGTCGCGCATGGAATAGAACGAAAGCGCGAGAAGCCCCACGAAGAGCGTGTACTTGATGACCCAAAGCCTCTCGTGCAGCGCCTGCGGCACGGCCAGCTGCTTCACGCCGAGCCGCCGGGCGGCGAGGTTCAGGAGTTCCTGGAGCGCGCCGAAGGGGCAGAGCCAGCCGCAGTAGACGCCGCGCCCCCAGAAGAGCATCCCGAGCGCGGTGAAGGACCACAGAAGGAAGATCACCGGCTCGATCAGGAAGGTCTCCCACCGGAATCCGGTGAGGAGCGAGTGGACGAAGGCGATCACCTGCACCACCGACAACTGTCCGTTCAGCCCCCAGCCGAGCACGAAGAGCGTCGTGGCGAGGAAACCCGCGCGGCTGAGGAGCCAGAGCTTCGGGCGGCGCGTGATCCATTCCTGTGCGAACAGGATGAGCGTGAGAACGGCAAGCATCGCCACGACGATCCCGGTTTCCACCCGCTTCTCGGCCCAGATCTCGCGCCATAGCGCCTCCGGCTCCGCCACCGGGGCAAGGCGGTAGGCGTCCGGCAGGCGGTAGTCGGCGCCGACGCTCGCCGCGACCTCGCCCGCCGGGGCGGGGCGGGTGGCGCGCACTTCGACCCGGAAAGGCTCCAGCGGGTCGATCTCGGGGGGAAGGCGGAAGAGGCTGATTTCCTTCACCTCGGGGGCGCCCGCGATGGCGAGCCGCTTGACCATCGAGTAGCCGCCCGCGTCGGGGTGAAGCCGTGTGTCGCCTTGGACAACCGTCACCCGCTCGAAGGCGCCGCTCCGCTTCCAGTCCGTGCCACGGTGGGAAAAGGCGCCTGACGAAATCAGAACGAGGACGGTCTCGCCCGGCCCGAGGGAGCCGACCGCCGAGGTGAACGCCTGCTGGCCGAGAAGGTTCTGGCCGACCGCGGGAGGGTCGATGAGCCCGGTCCAGAGGTGGAGGAAGTCGCCTTCGCCGGGCGGGACCGGCACCGTGGCGCCGGCGAGCGCCGCCGCCGCGTCGGTCATGCTGATGCGCGTTTCGACCAGGGCGCCCGAGGTGACGAGCGCGGGCCAGTCGGCGGGCGCGAAGCTCAGCCGGTCGATCCCGCCGCCGGCCGCGATGTAGCCGCGGCCGATGGCGAGCGTGCGGGCCGTGCGCAGGATGCCGTCGCGGATGACGCCGGTCGAGACGGTCGCGCGGGCGATCACGTCGGGCAGGCCCGGCGTACCGGCAAGCGTCCCTTCGGGGGGGGCGGTCAGATCGTATCCCGCGAAACCGTCCACATAGGCGGCGATGTCCGCGTCCGAGATGCCGAGCGTCAGCACCGGTTCATTATGGACCATGAGCCGGGCCCCGGCGATCTTCGCGTCCGGTGTGACGGCGACGAGCACGTCGAGCGGCCGCCCGGAATAGCCGACCGATCCGGCGATTTCCCAGGTGGAGCCGATCACGCCCACCTCGTCGTCGCCGCTGCGCACCGTCCAGCCGGGCACGCTCGCATCCTGCCGGGTCACGGTCAAACCGTCCCGGCCGAAGAGTCCGGACGCGATCGCCTGGTCCGGGGCGGCCGCCACAATCGCATCGGCGCCCAGACCGCCCGCAAGCCCTGCGGCCCCCGCCGCGAGGGCGGATGCGGCAATCAGGACCATGGCGATCAGGATCGGGGTGAGACGGCGCATTCCGACGGTTCCGGGGGATTGCCGGCAGGATGCGCCGCAATAGGCGCGCCTTCCTTGACAGAAGTCAAAGAATATTCCGGCGCCCGCGGGCAGATTGACCCGTGCCTCACCAGCTGACGGAGACAATCATGACAATCCGAGCCTCCCACGCCAGGCGCACGCTGCTGAGCAGCGCCGCGCTGGCGCTCGCCGTCCTCGCGGGCCCCGCGCTCGCGCAGGAAAAACCGAAGGAACACGGCGACGGGCCCGCCGCCGCCTATGAGCCGTCGATGACGACGCTCGCGGAAATCCAGGTCGAGATTCCGGGCCGCCACCCCGACGATCCGGTCATGACGCAGGAGGAATTCCAGCGCGGCACGGAAATCTACTTCCAGCGTTGCGCCGGCTGCCACGGCGTCCTGCGCAAGGGCGCGACCGGCAAGCCGCTGACGCCGGACCTCACCCGCGAGAACGGGTTCGACTACATCAAGTCCTTCATCACCTACGGCTCGCCCGCAGGGATGCCGAACTGGGGCACCTCTGGCGACCTGACGGAAGACGAAGTGGACCTGATGGCCCGCTACGTTCTTCTCGAACCGCCGCAGCCTCCGGAGTGGGGCATGCCGGAAATGATGAACTCCTGGAAGGTCCTGGTGAAACCGGAAGACCGTCCGAAGGAGAAGATGAACGACATCGACATCGAGAACCTGATGTCAGTCACCTTGCGTGACGCCGGCCAGATCGCCCTGATCGACGGCGGCACCTACGAGATCAAGGCCGTCATCGACACCGGCTATGCGGTGCACATCAGCCGCATCTCGGCCTCGGGCCGCTATCTCTTCGTCATCGGCCGCGACGGTCTGGTGAACATGATCGACCTCTGGATGGCGGAACCCACCACGGTCGCCTCGATCAAGATCGGCATCGAGGCGCGGTCGGTCGAAACCTCGAAGTTCGAGGGCTTCGAAGACAAGCTGGCCATTGCCGGCGCCTACTGGCCGCCGCAGTTCGTGATCATGGACGGCGACACGTTGGAGCCGAAGAAGATCGTGAGCACGCGCGGCATGATCTATGACGAACAGACCTATCACCCGGAACCCCGTGTCGCGTCGATCCTGGCCAGCCACTATCGGCCCGAGTTCATCGTGAACGTGAAGGAGACGGGCAAGATCCTCTTCGTCGACTACACCGATCTGAAAAACCTCAAGATGACCGAGATCGAGGCGGAACGCTTCCTGCATGACGGCGGGTTCGACAGCACCAAGCGTTACTTCCTCGTCGCGGCCAACGCGCGCGGCAAGATCGCGGTCGTCGACACCAAGGAAGACAAGCTGACCGCGCTGATCGAGACCGGCGGCCAGACCCCGCACCCGGGCCGTGGCGCGAACTTCACCCACCCGGTCTACGGGCCGGTCTGGTCGACCTCGCACCTTGGCGACGAATCGGTGGCGCTGATCGGCACCGATCCGGAAGGCCACCCGGATCAGGCGTGGAAGATCGTCGACAGCTTCTATGCGCTCGGCGGTGGGTCGCTGTTCATCAAGACCCATCCGAACTCCACCCATCTCTATGTCGATGCGCCGCTCAACCCAGACGCCGAGACTTCGGCTTCGGTCGCGGTCTTCGACATCACCAAGATGGGCGGCGATCCGAACGTGGACCCGGAATTCACCACCCTGCCGATCGGCGAGTGGGCGGGGATCCCGGAAGGCCAGCCGCGCGTGGTGCAGCCCGAGTTCAACAAGGAAGGCACCGAGGTCTGGTTCTCGGTCTGGAACGCGAAGGACAAGGAAAGCGCCATCGTCGTCGTCGATGACAAGACGCTCGAGCTGAAGCAGGTGATCAAGGATCCGCGCCTGATCACGCCCACGGGCAAGTTCAACGTCCTCAATACCAGAAACGACGTCTACTGACGCCGTCAGGACGGGCGGAGGGGTCCCGCGTTTCCTTCCCTTCGCCCGTCCACCACTTGCGGAGCAGATGCCATGCGTGATTTCAGTCCCGGCAGGGTCTTCCTCATCGGCGCTGGACCCGGCGATCCGGAACTCATGACGCTGAAGGCGGCCAGGCTTCTGCAATCGGCCGATGTTGTCGTCCACGACCGGCTCGTCTCGGACGGGATCATGGCCATGATCCCCGACGGCGTGCGGCTGATCGACGTCGGCAAGATGGCGGGCCATCACAAGCTCGCCCAGGACAAGATCAACACGCTTCTGGTCGAACTTGCGCTCGCCGGGCATCGCGTGGTGCGGCTGAAGGGGGGCGACCCCCTGATCTTCGGGCGCGGCTCGGAAGAGGCGGAGGTGCTGCGCGCTGCCGGCATCCCCGTCGAATACGTCCCCGGCATCACCGCCGCGCAGGGGGCCGCCGCGGCGACCGGCGTACCGCTCACGCACCGCGGGCTCGCGACCGGCGTGCGCTATGTCACCGGCCATCGCGCAAAGGACGCCGGGCTCGACCTCGACTGGGCCTCGCTCGCGTCAGAGGACACGACGCTCGTGGTCTACATGGGCGCGGCCAACATCGCCGAAATCGCCTTCCAGCTCATGCGCCATGGGTTGCCGGCCGGGATGCCGGTCTTGGCCGTCTCGGGCGCCACGACGCCGCAGGAGGAACGCATCCTCTCGACCCTCGGCAGCGTCGCCGCCGACGTCGCCACAAGGGCGCCGGAAGCCCCGGTGCTCTTCATGATCGGTCGCGTCGTGGAACTCTACCCTGAAATCGCGCTTGCCGACGCGCTCGCCTGCGAAGGGGCGGGGATGGCGGCCTATGCGTAGCCTCGCCGCCCTCCTCGTTCTGGCACTGCCGGCCGCGGCCGAGGTGACGCCGGAGCGGGCGGGCAAACTCGAACATATCGTGATTCAGGACTGCGGCTCCTGCCACGGGCTTACGATGAAGGGCGGGCTCGGGTCCCCGCTCACACCCGAGGCGCTCGCGCAAGTCGAGCCGGAAGGGCTCGCCACGATCATCCTCGATGGCGTGCCCGGCACCGCGATGCCGCGCTGGCGCCCGGTGCTGAGCGAGGACGACGCGCTCTGGATCGCCGACTACCTGAAAGGACGCACCCCATGAAGGCGCTCGCTTTCGCCCTGCTGCTCGCCGCCGCGCCCGCAATGGCCGACGGGATTCGCGCCACCGGCGACCTCGGGCTTGTCATCGAGCGGGCCACCGGCTCGCTTCTGGTCGTGGACCGGTCCGACCGCGCCTCCGTCGGCCGGATCGAGGGGCTCGGTGATCTCAGCCATGCCACGCTGACCTACAGCCCGGACGAGCGCTTCGCCTATGTCTTCGGGCGCGACGGCGGGCTGACGAAGGTGGACATGCTGAGCCAGACAATCGCGAAGCGGATCGTGCAGGGCGGCAATTCCATCGGGGGGGCGATTTCCGACGACGGCAAGCTCATCGCCGTATCGAACTACGAGCCGGGCGGCGTGAAGGTCTTCGATGCCGAGACGCTGGAACTGGTCGCCGATATCCCGGCGGGCGCGAAGACGATCGGCCTTGTCGACGTCCCCGGCCGCCGCTTCGCCTGGGCGACCTGGGAGACGGGGGAGGCCTTCCTCGCCGATTTCTCCGGCCCCGAGATGGTCGTGACCAAGCTCGGCGACGTGGGCCGGAACCCGTTCGACGCGGTGCTGACCGACGATGCGCACACGTTCCTGATCGGGCTATTCGGTGAAAAGGGCGTGACGGCCATCGACCTCTGGGACGACAAGCCTGCACCCGTCCGGTTCCTCAAGGACTACGGCAAGACCGAGGACGACCTGCCGGTCTACAAGATGCCGCACCTTCAGGGCTGGGCCTTCACGGAAGGCCAGTATGTCCTGCCCGCCGTGGGCCAGCATGAACTCTTGTGGGTGAACCGGGAGAGCCTTCAGGAAGTGGCGCGCACCCCGGTCCACGGCCAGCCCGTGTTCATCATTGCCCAGCCGGGCTCGCCTTACGTCTGGGTGAACTTCGCGACACCGCTCAATGACACGGTGCAGGTGGTGGACAGCCGCAGCCACGAGGTGGTCAGGACGCTGACGCCCGGCGCCGGCGTCCTGCACATGGAATTCGCCCCGCGCGGCGCCGAGGTCTGGATCTCGGCGAGGGATGACAACCGGGTGATGATCTACGATACGCACAGCCTGAACCTCGTGGGCGAGATCGCCGCCGAGAGCCCCTCGGGCATCTTCTTCACGGCGCGCGCGCACAGGATCGGGCTCTGAGCGATGTTTGACCGGCTCGACTCCATCGACCGCCGCCTGCTGGACGAGTTTCAGCGCGACCTGCCGCTTGTGCCGAGACCCTTCGCGGCGATCGGCGCCGCGCTCGGCCTCGACGAGGCCGAGGTGATCGACCGGCTGAGTCAGCTCAAGGCCCGGGCGATGATCGCCCGTGTGGGGGCGACGGTGCGGCCGAATACCGCCGGCGCCTCCACTCTCGCGGCGATGACGGTTCCCGAGAGCCGGATTGAGGAGGTGGCCGCCCTCGTCGGCGCCGAACCGGGCGTGAACCATTCCTACCTGCGCGAGGCCGACTGGAACCTCTGGTTCGTCGCCACCGCGCCCGATGCGGCGGCGCTTGAAGCCGCTCTCGCGCGCATCGACGCGGCGACCGGGCTGCGCGTCCTCGACCTGCGCCTCGTGCGGCCCTTCAACATCGACCTCGGCTTCCGTCTTACGGGCTCGGGCGCGGCGATGCCCGCGCCGCGCCCGCTCAGCGTCACGGCGCTGAACGAAGCCGACCGTCCGGTGCTTCAGGCCCTGACCACCGGTCTCGCGCTGGTGCCCCGCCCCTTCGCGGCCCTCGCCGCCGTGCTCGGCCGTGACGAGGCCGCGGTGATCGGGCGCGTCGCCGCCCTCTCGGACGCGGGCTTCCTGACCCGGGTCGGCGTCATCGTGCGCCACCGCGCCGTCGGCTGGCGCGCGAATGCCATGGTCGTCTGGGCGCTGCCCGAGGCGCGCATCGCCGCCGCCGGCGCGGCGCTTGCGCGCCACCCCGGCATCACGCTCTGCTACCAGCGGCGGACGGTGCCGGGTGTCTGGGACTATCCGCTCTATTCGATGATTCATGCCCGCAGCCGGGCAGAGGCGCTTGCCATCCTCGACGCTGCCGCGGCCTTGCCTGAGCTGGCCGGCGTCCCCCATCGCACCCTCTTCTCCGCGCGTTGCTTCAAGCAGACCGGCGCGCTTCTGGCGGCGGAGGCGGCATGAGGCGCGCCGCCCTTCCCCAAGATGCGCTCGACGCCACCGACCGGGCGATCCTGAACGCCCTGCAGGAGGGATTTCCGCTCAGCCACCGGCCCTTTGCCGAAGCGGGCGCGGCGCTCGGGATCGACGAGGATGAACTGATCGCCCGCATCCGCCGCCTGCGCGAGGAAGGCGCCATCACCCGCTTCGGCCCGTTCTTCGATGCCGAGGCGATGGGCGGGGCCTTCTGCCTTTGCGCCATGGCGGTCCCCACCGAGCGTTTCGACGCCGTCGTGACTTTGGTCAATGCCCATCCCGAGGTCGCGCACAATTATGAGCGTGCCCACCGGCTCAACATGTGGTTCGTCCTGGCCACCGACCGGCCGGACGGGATCGAGCGGGCGGCGCGCGCCATCGAGGCCGAGACGGGTCTGAAGGTGCTGCGCTTTCCGAAACTGAAGGAATTCTTCATCGGCTTCCGGGTGACGGCATGATGATCGACGCGGCCGACAGGCGCATCATAAACGCGACCCAGGGCGGCCTGCCGCTGACGCCCGCGCCCTACGCCGAGGTCGCCGGCTGGCTCGGAATGCCCGAGGCGGAGGTCATCGACCGGCTCGCCGCGATGCAGGCGCGCGGCATCGTCCGTCGCTTGGCACTCGCGCCCAACCACTACGCGCTTGGCGTGACCGCCAACGGGATGAGCGTCTGGGACGTGGCCGACGACCGGGCCGACGAGCTCGGCGCCCGCGTCGGCGCGCTCGACTACGTGAGCCATTGCTACCTGCGCCCGCGGGCGCTTCCCGACTGGCCCTACAACCTGTTCGCCATGATCCACGGCCAGAGCCGCGCCGAGGTGGAGGCGAAGCGGCAGGAGATCGCCGCACTTCTCGGCCCGGCCGCCCGCGCATCCGACATCCTCTATTCCACGCGCATCCTGAAGAAGACCGGGCTGCGCCTCACCGACGGAGGCTGAACCCCATGTTCCGTCTGACCCAGTACATGCAGGAACTCGTCCATCCCACGCCGGTGCGGCGGCGGGCAGGCACGCCGAAGCCGGTGGTGATCTGGAACCTCACCCGCCGCTGCAACCTGCGCTGCCGGCACTGCTACACGACCTCGGCCGACGTGCATTTTCCTGGCGAGCTCACGCACGAGCAGGCGATGGGCGTGCTTGACGACCTCAAGGCGTTCGGCATCCCGGCGCTGATCCTCTCGGGGGGCGAACCGCTGTCGCGCTTCGATTTCTTCGATCTGGCAGAGCGTGCCCGCGAACTCGGGTTCCGCCATCTCAGCCTGTCCACGAACGGCACGAAGCTCGCCGAATGTGCCGACCGGATCGCCGATCTGGGCTTCGACTACGTCGGCATCTCGCTCGACGGGATCGGGCCGGTGAACGACTGGTTCCGGGGCGTCGACGGCGCCTTCGAGGCGGCGCTCGCGGGCGTCCGGGCCTGCAAGGCGCGCGACGTGAAGGTCGGCCTGCGTTTCACCCTCACCGAAGACAATGCCAACATGCTGTCGCAGATGCTGGACCTCTGCGACGGCGAAGGGGTGGACAAGTTCTACCTCTCGCATCTCGTCTATGCCGGGCGGGGCGACAAGAACCGGGGCGAGGACGCCGCGCACGTGCGCACCCGCACCGCGATGGACCATCTCATCGACCGCGCCTGGGTCGCGGTGGCCGAGGGCGAGCCCCTGGAGATCGTCACCGGCAACAACGACGCCGACGCAGTCTGGTTCCTGCGCTGGGCCGAGCGGAATTTCGCGCCCGAGAAGGTCGCGCATCTGCGCGCCCATCTGGAAGCCTGGGGTGGCAATTCCTCGGGCCTCGGCGTCGCCAACATCGACCATCAGGGCCGCGTCCACCCTGACACCTACTGGTCGGATTACACCGTCGGCTCGGTGAAGGAGCGGCCCTTCTCGGAGCTCTGGACCGGCGACGATCCGATGCTCGCGGCACTGCGCCAACGGCCGCGGCCCCTGAAGGGGCGCTGCGGCGCCTGCGCCTTCCAGGCCGTCTGCGGCGGCAATACCCGGATCCGCGCGCTCCAGGTCACCGGCGATCCCTGGGCCGAGGATCCGGCCTGCTACCTTTCCAACCGAGAGATCGGCGTCGAGGAGGCTGCGCGCCTCACCGTCACGCCGTTCCGGGGCAAGAGTCATGATCCGGCACATCGTTTTATCTAGTCTGCTGGCCACCACTCCGGCGTGTGCGGGATCATCGGGGGCCGCGCCTTCGGGCGCGGCCCTCTTCACCGAACACTGTGCCTCCTGCCATGGCGAAGCCCGCCTTGGCGGGACGGGACCGGCGTTGATCCCCGAGACGCTCGGCCGGATCAAGCCGGAGGCGCTTCAGGTCGTGATCGCCAAGGGCCGCGTCGCCACCCAGATGGCGGGCTTCGCCGAAACCCTGAGCGCGGACGAAATCGCCGCCGTCGCCGCCTTCATCGGCGAGCCCCTGGCCGAGACGCCCGAGTGGCACGAGGCCGACATTGCCGCCACGCGCGAGATCAACGCCGACTACAGGCCCGCCACCGCCCCGGTCTTCACCGCCGACCCGATGAACATCACGCTCGTCGTCGAAACCGGCGACCACCATGTCAGCGTGCTCGACGGCGACACGTTCGCGGTGCTCGACCGCTTCGCCACGCCCTTTGCCGTCCACGGCGGGCCGAAGTTCTCGCCCGACGGCCGCTTCGTCTTCATCATGTCGCGCGATGGCTGGGTGCAGAAATACGATATCTGGTCGCTCGCCGAGGTCGGCCGCGTCCGTGCCGGCCTCAACAGCCGCAACATCGCGATGAGCCATGACGGAAAGTGGCTTGCCGTCGCGAACTACCTGCCCAACACGCTCACGATCCTTTCGACCGAAGACCTGAGCGTCGCAAGGGTCATCGACGTCAAGGGCCACGATGGCACGCCCTCGCGGGTCTCGGCGGTCTACCAGGCGCCCGACCGCAAGAGCTTCGTCCTCGCGCTGAAGGACGTGCCCGAGATATGGGAAGTGGCGACCGACCCCGACGCCGGGCCGTTCCACGAAGGCTTCGTCCACAGCTTCGAGAAGGGCATGGAGGAAAGCCTGGCCGCCGAGCAGGGACTCTTCGCCCGCCGGCGCATCGCACTCGCCGCGCCGATCGACGATTTCTTCTTCGATCCGGGCTACCGCAATCTCATCGGCACCAACCGCGAGGGTGACAGAGGCGTCGTCGTCAACCTCGACGTCGGCCGCGAGATCGCCGACCTTCCCTTGCCGGGGATGCCGCACCTCGGTTCCGGCATCAGCTGGATGCGCGACGGGCGCCGGGTCATGGCGACACCGCACCTGAAGGAAGGCGTGCTGAGCGTGATCGACATGAAGTCCTGGGAGGTGGTGGAGACGATCCAGACCGATGGGCCGGGCTTCTTCCTGCGCAGCCACGACAATTCGCCCTACGTCTGGGCCGATGTCTTCTTCGGCCCGCACAAGGACGAGATGCACGTGATCGACAAGCAAACGCTGAAGATCGTGAAGACGCTGAACCCGGCGCCGGGCAAGACCGTGGCGCATACCGAGTTCACCCGCGACGGCCGGTATGCGCTGGTGTCCGTCTGGGAGGACGAGGGCGCCGTCATCGTCTACGACGCGAAGACGCTTGAGGAGGTCAAGCGCCTGCCGATGCGGAAACCTTCCGGGAAGTACAATGTCTGGAACAAGATCACCTTCGAGGATGGAACCTCGCACTGAGGCTTCAGCGGAGGGCAAATGGCCGCTCTGGAAGCTCGGGGCGATGCTCTATCCCTTTGTCGCGGCGTCGGTGGCGATCAACCTCTTCATGCTCGGTCTGATGGGGCAGGCGGCTGGGCTTCCGGCGCTGTCGCCGATCCTGTCGCTGATGCTTTCGCTGCCGCTCGGCCTGCCGGCAAGCTGGGCGGCGGCGCGCTGGCTCCGGCACCTCCTGGACGAAGCCGACGGGTAGCCCCCTTGCGGGCGACGGGGGGCTCCCCTACTCAGGCGGCATGCCCGGAGCGCGCGCATGGCAGAGACCCTTACCGCCGCCGACCTCGTCATCTTCGATTGCGACGGCGTGCTCGTCGACAGCGAGCCGATTTCGGCGGCCGTGCTGATCGACGAGCTTGCGCGACTCGGGGTGTCGATCACCTCCGACTACGTGCACGACCACTGCCTCGGGCGAAGCTTCCCGACCGTCGCCAAGGCGATCCGCGAAAGCTTCGCCGTGCCTCTGCCCGAGGATTTCGAGCAGCGCTACCGCCGATCACTTCTCGCGAGGTTCGAGACCGAGCTTCGCCCGACGCCAGGGATTGCCACGCTGCTTCCGCGGCTTCGCCCGGCCCGCTGCGTGGCGACAAGCTCGAGCCAGCAGCGCGTTGCGCGGACGCTGGAAATCTCGGGCCTGGCGCGGTTCTTCGGTACCGACGTCTTCACGGCGTCGCAGGTGGCGCGCGGCAAGCCCGCGCCCGACCTCTTCGTCTTCGCGGCCGAGCATATGGGCGTCGCGCCGGACCGAACTCTGGTCATCGAGGACAGCCGGCCGGGGGTTGAGGCGGCGCTTGCCGCGGGAATGGCCGTTCTTCACTTTGCCGGCGGCGGACACCTGCGGGGCCGGGCGCCGGATCTTCCTGCCGAGGTGCGAAGTTTTGACAACTGGGGGGATTTCCCGCAGGTGTTGCTGAGGGAGACCGCAGAGGGCTAGCAGGTGACGCAGGGAAGGTTCACGGCCGAGACGACACGGCTCGACGATGCGGCGCGGGCCGGGTGGCTGTATTACGTGGCCGGGAATACCCAGGACGAGATTGCGCGCAAGCTCAACGTCTCGCGCCAGACGGCGCAGCGGCTCGTCTCGCTGGCCGTCTCCGAGCGACTGGTGAAGGTGCGGCTCGACCATCCGATTGGCCGCTGCATGGACCTCGCGGGCCTCGTGAGCGCGCGTTTCGGCCTCCGGTTCTGCGAGATCGTGCCCTCGGACCCCGACGCGCCCGGCCTTCTGACCGGCGTCGCCATCGCCGCGGCGGGAGAGATCGAGCGGGTGCTGAAGTCGGAGGAGGGGCGGATCGTGGCGCTCGGGACGGGGCGCGCGCTGAAGGCCACCGTCGAGCAACTGCCGCGCATGGCCTGCCCGCAGCACCGCATCGTCTCGCTTCTCGGCAACATGATGTCGGACGGCTCGGCCACGCCCTATAACGCGACCATCGCCATGGCCGAACGGGTCGGGGCGAAGCACTACCCCTATCCGCTCCCGGTCCTCGCCTCGGACCGGGTCGAGCTTCGCACGCTCCACGCGCTGGAGCCGGTGCGCAACACGATCGCGCTGGCGCAGGAGGCCGACGTGACGCTTGTCGGCATCGGCCAGATGGGGCAGAGCGCGCCGCTCGTCGTGGACGGATTCGTGCCCCCGTCCGAAATGGGCGCGCTCGTCGCGCAAGGCGCCGCGGGCGAGATCACGAGCTGGGTCTACGACAGCGACGGACACCTTCTCGACTGTGAGTTCAACACCCGCGTCGCTTCCGTGCCCCTGCCCAAGGCGGCGGAACGGCGCGTGATCGCGGTCGCCGTGGGCGAGGCGAAGCGTCCCGCGCTGACCGCCGCGCTCAGGGGCCGGCTCGTCAACGGGCTCATCACCAACGAGGTGATGGCCGAGCTTCTGCTCGCCGCACGCTGATCCGCCCTTGTTCCCGCATCACCGAAACCGGTTGTTGACTCGACTCGGCCCGTGAGTGAAGATTTGCCCACCGTATAAGCAAATGCCCAAATCGGGCATGAGGGAGGAGACCATGACAGTGACGATGCGCGCCCTTCTGGGTGCAACGGCGCTTTGCGCCGCCGCAGGATGGGCGCGGGCGGAGACGCTGACCATCGCGACGGTGAACAACGGCGACATGATCCGGATGCAGGGTCTGACCGAGGATTTCACCGCGAAGAACCCCGACATCACCGTCGAGTGGGTGACGCTCGAGGAAAACGCCCTGCGCCAGAAGGTCACGACCGATATCGCGACCAAGGGCGGCCAGTACGACATCATGACGATCGGCACCTACGAGGTCCCGATCTGGGGCAAGCAGGGCTGGCTCGTCAGCCTGAACGACCTGCCGGGCGAGTACGACATCGACGACCTCCTCCCGGCGATCCGGGGCGGCCTGACGGTGGACGGCAACCTCTATGCGGCACCGTTCTACGGCGAAAGCTCCATGGTCATGTACCGCACCGACCTGATGGAGAAGGCCGGCCTGACCATGCCCGAGGCGCCGACCTGGGACTTTATCAAGGAAGCTGCGGCGGCAATGACCGACAAGGCGAACGAGGTCTACGGCGTCTGCCTGCGGGGCAAGGCCGGCTGGGGCGAGAACATGGCCTTCCTGACGGCCATGTCCAACTCCTTCGGCGCCAAGTGGTTCGACATGGACTGGAAACCCCAGTTCGACCAGCAGCCCTGGGCCGACACGTTGAACTTCTATCTCGACCTGATGAACAACTACGGTCCGCCCGGCGCATCGAACAACGGCTTCAACGAGAACCTTGCGCTTTTCCAGCAAGGCAAATGCGGCATGTGGATCGACGCCACCGTCGCGGCCTCCTTCGTGACCAACCCGAAGGACTCGACCGTGGCCGACAAGGTCGGTTTCGCGCTCGCGCCCGACAAGGGGCTCGGCAAGCGCGGCAACTGGCTCTGGGCCTGGTCGCTGGCCATTCCGGCCGGCTCGCAGAAGGTCGACGCGGCGAAGAAGTTCATCGCCTGGGCAACCTCGAAGGACTACCTCGCGCTCGTCGCCTCCAAGGAAGGCTGGGCGAACGTGCCGCCGGGCACGCGGATCTCGCTCTACGAGAACCCGGACTATGTGTCCGTGCCCTTCGCCAAGATGACGCTCGACTCGATCAACGCGGCCGACCCGACGAAGCCGACCGTGGACGAGGTGCCATATGTCGGCGTGCAGTTCGTGGCGATCCCGGAGTTCCAGGGCATCGCCACCGCGGTGGGCCAGCAGTTCTCTGCGGCACTCGCCGGCCAGACCTCGGCCGCCGACGCGCTCGCCGCCTCGCAGGACCTTGCGACGCGCGAGATGACCAAGGCCGGCTACATCAAGTGAGCCACGGCGTCAGGGCCGCCACCTGCGGGCGGCCCTGACCGGCATCACCCGCGCGGGCCACCGCGCGCCAGAGAATGTTTCGAAACGGGAGGGGGCAGCGATGGCGACGGCGCATGCGCGCGGGGCGGCACGGGTGATGTTGTCACCGGCGGTTGTCGTGCTTCTTCTCTGGATGATCGTGCCCCTGGGCATGACGATCTGGTTCTCGTTCCAGCGTTACGGCCTTCTTTCCGGGATGCCGCCCGAATGGACCGGACTCACCAACTACAGGTATTTCCTGACCGACCCGGCGTTCTTCACGTCGATCAAGAACACGCTCTCGCTCGTCGGCGGAGTACTGGCGATCACCGTCGTCGGCGGGATCCTCCTCGCACTCCTTCTCGACCAGGCGTTCTGGGGGCAGGGGATCGTCCGCGTCCTCGTCATCGCGCCCTTCTTCGTGATGCCGACCGTCTCGGCGCTCGTGTGGAAGAACATGTTCATGAACCCGGTGAACGGGCTTTTCGCTTATGTCGCAAAGCTCTTCGGCGCGCCGCCCTTCGACTTCCTCGCCCAGGCGCCGATGTTCTCGATCATCGTCATCGTCGCCTGGCAATGGCTGCCGTTCGCGACGCTGATCCTTCTGACCGCGCTGCAGTCGCTGGACAGCGAGCAACTGGAAGCTGCCGAGATGGACGGCGCCGGGTGGCTCAGCCGCTTCGTCCACATCATGCTGCCGCACCTGACGCGAGCGATCACCGTGGTGATCCTGATCCAGACGATCTTCCTGCTCTCGACCTTCGCCGAGATCCTCGTGACGACCAACGGCGGCCCCGGCACCGCGACGACAAACCTGACCTACCTCGTCTATGCCCAGTCTCTCCTGCAGTTCGACGTGGGCGGCGGGGCGGCGGGCGGCATCGTGGCGGTGATCCTCGCCAATATCGTCGCGATCTTCCTGATGCGGATGATCGGCAAGAACCTGGAGGCATGAGATGGCACGTTCGGTCACGACCCGACGCAAGACCGTGGTGACGATCCTCGCGTGGACGGTCGCCTTCCTGATCTTCTTCCCGATCCTCTGGACGGTGCTGACCTCGTTCAAGTCCGAGGGCGACGCCATCGCCTCGCCGCCGAAGTTCCTGTTCTTCGACTGGACTCTGGAGAATTACGTGACGGTTCAGGAACGGTCGGACTACTTCAAGCATTTCTGGAATTCGGTCGTGATGTCGGTGGGTTCCACGCTCGCCGCGCTCGTCCTCGCCATTCCGGCGGCCTGGTCGATGGCCTTCGTGCCGGGGCGGCGGACCAAGGACCTGCTGATGTGGATGCTCTCCACCAAGATGATGCCGGCGGTGGGTGTCCTCGTGCCGATGTACCTCATCTTCCGTGACACCGGCCTTCTCGACACCAGGACCGGGCTCGTGATCGTGCTCACGCTCATCAACCTGCCGATCGTCGTCTGGATGCTCTACACCTACTTCAAGGAGATTCCGGCCGAGATCCTCGAAGCGGCGCGGATGGACGGCGCTTCGCTCCGCTCGGAAATCCTCTACGTCCTGACGCCGATGGCCGTGCCCGGGATCGCCTCGACGCTGCTTCTCAACATCATACTGGCGTGGAACGAGGCGTTCTGGACGCTGAACCTGACGGCGGCCAAGGCCGCGCCTCTCACCGCCTTCATCGCCAGCTACTCGAGCCCCGAGGGGCTGTTCTACGCCAAGCTCAGCGCCGCCTCGACCATGGCCATCGCGCCGATCCTGATCATGGGCTGGTTCAGCCAGAAGCAACTTGTCCGCGGCCTGACCTTCGGCGCGGTGAAATAGGGGAAGACGGATGGGACGCATCACGCTCGAAAGGGTCGCCAAGCGTTTCGCCGAGGTTGAGGTGATCCCGCCCCTCGACCTCGAGATCGAGGACGGGGAGTTCGTGGTCTTCGTCGGCCCCTCGGGCTGCGGCAAGTCCACGCTCCTCCGCCTGATCGCGGGGCTGGAGGATGTCTCGGCCGGCACGATCCGCATCGACGGCCAGGACGCGACCGGGATGCCACCGGCGAAGCGCGGCCTTGCGATGGTGTTCCAGTCCTACGCGCTCTACCCGCACATGACGGTGCGCAAGAACATCGCCTTCCCGCTGCGCATGGCCGGCATCGCCGCCGAGGAGCAGGAGCGCAAGGTCACGGCCGCGGCGGAGGTTCTGAACCTCACCGCCTATCTCGACCGCCGGCCCGGCCAGCTTTCCGGCGGCCAGCGCCAGCGTGTCGCCATCGGCCGCGCGATCGTTCGGGAACCGAAGGCCTTTCTCTTCGACGAGCCCTTGTCGAACCTCGACGCCGCGCTCCGGGTCGGCATGCGGATCGAGATCAGCCAGCTTCACAACCGGCTGAAGACGACCATGGTCTACGTCACCCACGACCAGGTGGAGGCGATGACCATGGCCGACAAGATCGTGGTCCTGAATGCCGGTCGCATCGAGCAGGTGGGCAGCCCGCTCGAACTCTACCGCGCGCCCCGCAACCGCTTCGTCGCCGGCTTCATCGGCAGCCCGAGGATGAACTTCATTGAAGGCGATGAAGCGGCGCGGCACGGCGCGGCCGCTATCGGCATCCGGCCGGAGCACATAGCCGTCTCCACCGCGGGCGGCCTCTGGCGCGGTACCGTCGGTGTCTCCGAACACCTTGGCTCCGATACCTTCTTCCATGTGAACGGCACGGGGCTCGCCGAGGCCATCACCGTGCGGGCGGGCGGCGAGGTCAACCTGCATCACGGCGATGCGGTCTGGCTGACGCCCGAGGCCGACAAGATCCACCGCTTCGACAGGGAAGGACTGCGCCTCGCATGAGACGGCTCGACGGAAAGACGGCGCTGATCACCGGTGCCGCGCGGGGCATTGGGCTTGCCTTCGCGCGCGCCTATGTGGCCGAGGGCGCGCGGGTGGCCATCGCTGACGTCAACATCGGCGCGGCGGAACGCGCCTCCGCCGGGCTCGGCCCGGCCGCCGTCGCGATCCGCATGGATGTGACCGAGCAAGCCTCCATCGAGGCCGCCGTGGCCGCGGCGGACTCCGCCCTCGGCGGTATCGACATCCTGATCAACAACGCCGCGCTCTTTACCGCCGCGCCGATCGCGGAGATCACGCGCGC
Source organism: Albidovulum sp. (assembly GCF_041919395.1). NCBI lineage: Bacteria > Pseudomonadati > Pseudomonadota > Alphaproteobacteria > Rhodobacterales > Paracoccaceae > Albidovulum > Albidovulum sp. The sequence continues at coordinate 20,724 of NZ_JAYRTX010000006.1, read as the reverse complement.
GGACTATGACCGCATCTTCGCGGTGAACGTGGCCGGAGCGCTCTTCACGCTGCAGGCCGTCGCGCGCGGCATGATCGCTCGCGGGCGTGGCGGCAAGATCATCAACATGGCCTCCCAGGCCGGCCGGCGCGGCGAGGCGCTCGTCGCCGTCTACTGCGCCTCGAAGGCCGCGGTGATCAGCCTGACCCAGTCGGCCGGGCTCGACCTCATCCGGTACGGCATCAACGTCAACGCCATCGCGCCTGGCGTGGTTGACGGCGAGCATTGGGACGGGGTCGATGCCTTCTTCGCGAAATATGAAGGGAGGGCTCCGGGCCAGAAGAAGCGCGAGGTGGGCGCCGCCGTGCCTTTCGGCCGCATGGGCCGGGCCGAAGACCTGACCGGGATGGCGGTCTTTCTCGCCACCGCCGAGGCCGACTACATCGTCGCGCAGACCTACAACGTCGATGGCGGGAACTGGATGAGCTGATGGCACTTCAACTGAACGCGTCCGCCCTGCCGCACCTGCCCGAAGGCGTCGCAGGCCCCGGCTACGATCGCGCCCGGCTCAAGGCCGGCATCGTCCACGTCGGGATCGGCAACTTCCACCGCGCCCATATGGCGGTTTACCTCGACCGGCTCTTCACCCTTGGCCAGGGACATCACTGGGCGATCCTCGGCGCAGGGGTGCGACCGACGGATGCCGCGATGCGCGAAAGGCTCGCCGCGCAGGATTGGCTGACGACCGTGGTGGAACTCGACCCGAACGGGCTCAATGCCCGCGTGACCGGGGCGATGATCGGTTTCGTGCCGGTGGAGCCCGAGGCGACGATTGCCGCGATGGCGGACCCGGCGATCCGAATCGTTTCGCTGACGATCACCGAAGGAGGCTATTACGTCGATGCGCAGTCAGGCGGCTTCGATGCCACACACACCGACATGGTGGCGGATGCCGCCGCGCCGCGCGCGCCCCGCACCGTCTTCGGCATGATCCTCTCTGCGCTCCGCCGCCGACGGGCGGCCGACGTGGCGCCTTTCACTGTCATGTCCTGCGACAACCTTCCGGAGAACGGCCATGTCACGGCACGCGCCGTCACCGGCCTCGCGCGTCTCTCCGACCCCGCCTTCGCCGACTGGATCGCGGCCAATGTCGCCTTCCCGAATTCCATGGTGGACTGCATCACGCCCGCGACCTCCGACCGGGAGCGGGCGTTGGTGGCCGACCGCTTCGGTCTCATCGACGCGGTGCCGGTGGCTTGCGAGCCCTTCCGGCAGTGGGTGCTGGAGGATCACTTCCCCGCTGGCCGGCCCGCGCTGGAAAAGGTCGGCGTGGAGTTCGTGAAGGACGTCGCCGCCCATGAGCTGATGAAGCTGCGCATCCTGAACGGCGGGCACGCCGCCATCGCCTACCCGTCGGCGCTTCTCGGCCACCACTTCGTGCACGATGCCATGGCCGACCCGCTGATCGCCCGCTGGCTCGACACGCTCGAACGGCGGGAGATCGTGCCGACCCTTGTCCCCATCCCCGGCGTCAGCTACGAGGCCTACCTCGCCAAGGTGACGGAGCGGTTCGCAAATCCCGAGGTTGGCGACACGATCCGCCGGCTCTGCCTCGACGGGTCGAACCGGCAGCCCAAGTTCATCTTGCCGTCGCTCGCGCAGGCGCTCGCGGCCGGGCGGCCCTGCGAGGGGCTCGCGCTCGAAGTCGCGCTCTGGTGCCGCTATTGCGCGGGCATCGACGAGGCGGGGCGCGCTATCGCGCCCAACGACGACAACTGGGCCGACCTTACCGGCCGCGCGCAGTCCGCGAAGGACGATCCCGGAGCCTTCCTCGCCAACCGTGCCGTCTTCGGGGCCCTGGGAGAGGAGCCGCGCTTCGCCGCCGCCTTCGCGCGCCATCTCGGCCGGCTCTGGTCCGAAGGCGTGCACCCGGTGCTTGCCGACTACATCGGCTGATCGGCCAGGATCACCTCACAACCCCAGTCCCGGCAACGCGCGGCCAGCGCGGGCGGCAAGGGCCGGTCGGTGAAGAAGCGGCCGATGGCCGACAGCGAGGCGATGCGCACCGGCGCGCGGCGGTCGAGTTTAGAGGCATCGGTGACCAGGCAGCTTGCCCGCGCCTGCCGAAGGATCGCCTGCGCCACGCGCACCTCCTGCGGGTCGAAGTCGAGCAGATCGCCCTCGGCGTCCAGCGCCGATGTGCCGATGATGGCGTAATCGACCTTGAAGTGACCGATGGCCTCGGTGGTGAGGTCGCCGACGAGCCCCCCGTCCGACCGCCTGAGCACGCCCCCCGCCACGATCACGTCGCAACCCTCGCTCTCGGCGAGGATATTGGCGACGTTCATGTTGTTGGTGACGACCGTCAGGTTGCGATGATGGAGAAGCGCCCGCGCGACCGCCTCCGTCGTCGTGCCGATGTTGAGGAAGAGCGAGGAGTTGTCGGGGATCGTCGCCGCGCAGGCGCGTCCGATCGCCGCCTTCGCGTCGGCGTTCATCAGCCGGCGTTCGGCGTAGCCGATATTGGCCACGCCGGCCCTGAGCACCGCGCCGCCGTGCACACGGTCGAGCTTGCCGGCATCGGCCAATTCCGAAAGGTCGCGCCGGATTGTCTGCAAGGTCACGCCGAAGCGTTCGGCGAGGCCTTCCACCGCGACGCGTCCCTCGACCCGTGCAAGGTCGAGAATTTCGCTTTGACGAAAACTCAGGGCCACCACCGCCTCCTGGTACCGTCCTATCCCGACCGACGCTCAATGTCATCCGAAACGAACATTTCCGAACGATAAAGTTGACAAAACGCGCAGTTCCGCGCGAAATGGATAAGCAGTCCCGGAGGGTGGAGCGTGGTTTCCGAAGACATTCCCGAACCCTCCTACGACATCTTCGTCATCGGCGGCGGCATCAACGGCGTGGGCATCGCGCGGGACGCGGCGGGGCGGGGATTGTCGGTCGTGCTGGCCGAGATGGGAGATCTCGCGCAGGCGACCTCCTCGGCCTCGACCAAGCTTTTTCACGGCGGCCTGCGTTATCTGGAATATTTCGAGGTCGGCCTTGTCCGTAAGGCGCTTGTCGAACGCGAGGTCCTGCTTCGAGCCATGCCGCATATCGCCTGGCCGATGCGCTTCGTCCTGCCGCTGTCCGACGACATGCGGTTCGAAGGCACCACGCCCACCTCGCGGCTCCTGACGCTCTTCATGCCCTGGCTGAAGGGCCGGCGGCCGGCCTGGCTGATCCGGCTCGGCCTTTTTCTTTACGACCACCTCGGCGGGCGCAAGATCCTGCCCGGCACCCGCGCGCTCGACCTGAGGACGGACCCGGCCGGAAAGTGGCTGAAGCCCGGGTTCGCCCGCGCCTACGAATACTCCGACTGCTGGGTGCAGGACGCGCGCCTTGTCGTCCTCAACGCCCGTGACGCCGAGGCGCGGGGCGCGAAGATCCTCACCCGCGCGAAGGTCACCGACGCGCGGCGCGCCGGAGAGGTTTGGGAGGTGACGGTGGCGCTCGGCGGCCGTGAGAAGCGGTTCCGTGCCAAGGTGCTCGTCAATGCCGGCGGGCCCTGGGTGGAACGTGTCGTGCGCGAGACGACGCATCGCGTGCCGAAGGCGCATATCCGGCTTGTCCGCGGCTCCCACATCGTCACGCGCCGGCTTTTCGATCACGACCGCGCCTATTTCTTCCAGGGAACGGACGGCCGGATCATCTTCGCCATTCCCTACGAGGAGGATTTCACGCTGATCGGGACGACCGACGTCGATCATCCGGGCGACCCGGGCGATGCGCGCTGTTCCGAGGCCGAGCAGGACTATCTCTGCGCCTTCGCCTCGCAGTATTTCGCGCGCCCCGTCACCCGGGAAGACGTGATCTGGACCTATGCCGGCGTGCGCCCGCTCTACGATGACGGCGCTTCGAACGCGAGTGCGGCGACGCGCGACTATGTGCTGACGCTCGATGCCGACGGCCCCCCCGTGCTGAACGTCTTCGGCGGCAAGATCACGACCTACCGCAAGCTTGCCGAGGCGGCGATGGCGAAGATCGCGCCGCATCTCCACCTCGCCCGGGGCAACTGGACGGCCGGCGCGCCGCTGCCGGGCGGTGATTTTCCCGTGGACGGGGCGGCAAGCCTGGTTGCGGACCTTGCGGCGCGCCACCCGTACCTGGACGGCTTCACCGCCCGCCGGCTGATCCGTTGCTATGGTACCGAAGCGGTGGCCGTCCTTGGCGAGGCTAGCAGCGCCGCCGGCCTCGGCCGCGCCTTCGGTGCGGGCTTGACGGAGGCCGAGGTGCGCTGGCTCATCACGAAGGAATACGCGCGGACAGCGGAGGACGTCGTATGGCGACGCACCAAGCTCGGCCTCCGGATGACGGCCGAGGAGATCGCGGCGCTCGACGTCTGGATCAAGGGGGAGGGGAGGAGATGAGCCATGTGCTGGCGATCGACCAGGGAACGACGTCGAGCCGGGCAATCCTGTTCGACAAGGCGATGCGCGTGACGGCCGTCGCGCAGGAGGAGTTCCCGCAGCACTTTCCCGCCTCGGGCTGGGTTGAACATGATCCCTCGGATCTCTGGTCCTCGGTCGCGGCCACCACCCGCGCGGTGATCGAGAAGGCCCGGATCGACGCAAGGAAAATCGCCGCAATCGGAATCACCAACCAGCGCGAGACGACGCTGGTCTGGGACCGGAAGACGGGCGAACCGATCCATCGCGCCATCGTCTGGCAAGACCGGCGCACCTCGGAGTTGTGCCAGCGGCTGAAGGCCGAGGGGCATGAGAAGATGATCGCGGAGCGCACCGGCCTGCTGCTCGATCCCTATTTCTCGGGGACCAAGCTCGCGTGGCTGCTCGACAACGTCGAGGGCGCAAGGGCGAGGGCCGAGGCGGGCGGCCTGCTCTTCGGGACGGTGGACTGCTTCCTGATCTGGAAGCTGACCGGAGGCAAGGTTCACGCCACGGACGCCACGAATGCGGCCCGGACGCTGATCTACAATATCCGCAAGGGGCGCTGGGACAGTGATATTCTGAAGATTCTGAAAATACCGGAAGTGATGCTGCCTGAGGTCCGCGACTGTGCCGCGGACTTCGGCACGACGCGCGCCGACCTCTTCGGGCGCGAGATCCCGATCTGCGGTGTGGCAGGCGATCAGCAGGCGGCGACCATCGGCCAGGCCTGTTTCGCGCCCGGCATGATGAAGTCCACCTATGGCACCGGCTGCTTCGCGCTTCTGAACACCGGGGCGGAGCCTGTCGCCTCGAAAAGCCGGCTTCTGACGACGATCGCCTACCAGTTCGGCGGCAAGCCCACCTACGCCCTCGAAGGGTCGATCTTCATCGCCGGCGCGGTCGTCCAATGGCTGCGCGACGCGCTGAAGGTCATCCGCTCGGCCGGGGAAACGCAAGCCCTGGCCGAAGCCGCCGACCCGACGCAGGAGGTGGTGCTGGTCCCGGCCTTCGTGGGCCTCGGCGCGCCCTACTGGAACGCCGACTGCCGGGGCGCGGTCTACGGGCTGACCCGCAACTCCGGGCCGGCCGAGTTCGCCAAGGCGGCGCTTGAAAGCGTCGGCTTCCAGACGCGCGACCTTCTCGAGGCAATGCGGGCCGACTGGGGCGCCGACGCCGAGGGCGTTCTTCGCGTCGATGGCGGGATGACGGCGTCCGACTGGGCGATGCAGTTTCTCTCCGACATCATCGGTGCGCCGGTGGACCGGCCGCGTGTGCTGGAGACGACGGCGCTCGGAGCGGCCTGGCTCGCCGGGTCGCGCGTCGGGGTCTATCCCGATGCCGACGGCTTCGCCCGCGCCTGGGCGCTCGACCGCCGGTTCGAGCCGGGCATGGCGGAGGCGACGCGACAGGCGAAGTATGCCCGCTGGAAGCGCGCCGTCGCCGCGACGCTCGCGGTATGACGCCCTTCGCCATCGCCCAGCCGCCCCGTATCCGCTTCGGCCGGGGCGAGGCGCGGGCGGCGCTGCCCGAAATCGCCGCGCTGGGTCAAAGCGCCTTCGTCGTGCACGGCCGCGACGCGGGGCGGGCAGAGTGGCTGGTGGCGGGGCTTCGCGGGCGGGGCGTTGCGGTCACGCCGCATCCTTGCCCGCAGGAGCCGACCCTGCCGATGCTTGAGGCGGCCGTGACGCTTGCCCGGCAGGCCGGGGTAGTGATTGCCCTCGGCGGTGGCGCCGCGATCGACCTCGGCAAGGCGGTGGCGGCGCTCGCCCCGGCGCCGGAAAGTGCGCTGGATCATCTTGAGCTCGTGGGCCTCGGCCTGCCGCTTCAGCGCGCGCCCCTGCCCTTCGTCGCCATCCCGACGACCGCCGGAACCGGCGCCGAGGTCACGAAGAACGCGGTCATCGACGTGCCCGCGCACCGGCGCAAGGTCTCGCTCCGCGATGACCGCATGACCGCGCGGCTTGCGGTCGTGGACCCGTCTCTGACGGACCGCTGCCCGAAGGGCGTGACCCTTGCCTCGGGCCTCGATGCCATCGTGCAGGTGATCGAGCCCTACGTTTCGTCCCGGGCCAATCCCTATGCCGACGCGCTCTGCCGCGCCGCGATTCCGATGGGCCTAGCCGCGCTTCGGCGGCTGATGGTGGCCGAGGACCCGGAGGCCCGCGACACAATGGTCTGGGTCAGTCTCTCGGGCGGGCTCGCGCTCGCCAATGCCGGGCTCGGTGCGGTGCATGGCCTTGCGGGCGTGATAGGCGGGACGACCGGCGCGGCGCATGGCGCCATCTGCGGGGCGCTTCTGCCGCATGTGCTCCGCGCGAATGCGGTCCGCGCGCCATCGGCCCGGATGGCCGAGGTGACGGGATGGATCGGCACGGCCTTTGGCGCGGCGGACGGGATTTCGGCGCTGGAAGCATGGATGCACGACGAGGGCCTGCCGCGAATCTCGGCGCTCGGGCTCGGGTCCACCCATCATGCGGCCGTGGCCGAGGCCGCGCGCGGCGCCTCGTCGATGAGAGCGAATCCGGCCGATCTCTCGGTGGCCGAGCTCATGGCAATCCTGGATGCGGCGGGCTGAGCGTCAGGCCAGCATGTCGCGGACGAGGGGTGCGACGCGCGATCCGAAAAGCTCGATGGAGCGCATGAGCTGCTCATGCGGCATTGGTCCCGAGGCGTATTTCATCTCGAAGCGGGACAGGCCCAGCGCCTTCACCGTGCCCGCGATCTTTCGTGCGACCGTCTCCGGAGCGCCAACGTAGAGCGCGCCCTCTGCCGCCTCTGCCTCGAATTTGTCGCGGCTGACCGGGGGCCAGCCACGCTCGCGCCCGATCCGGTCGAGAAGGCTCTTGTAGTGCGGCCAGAGTTCCTCCTTCGCCTGCGCGTCGGTTTCTGCAACATGACCCGGCGAATGCACCCCGATGGGCTGGATTGCCTGACCCGCCTGATCGGCTGCGCGGCGGTAGAGGTCCGCGAAGGGCCGGAAGCGGGCCGCCGGGCCACCGATGATCGCCAGGATCATCGGCAGGTCGTAGTGGACCGCGCGTATCACCGACTCGGGCGTGCCGCCGACGCCGATCCAGGCGCGCATCGGCCGGGCGAGGGTGGGGAACACCGCCTGATTGCGCAGCGGCGACCGCGTCGTGCCGGACCACGACACCTTCGGTCCCCGCAGGAGCCTAGTGAAGAGGTCGAGCTTTTCGTTGAAGAGCGTCTCGTAGTCCTTCAGGTCGTAGCCGAAGAGCGGGAAGCTCTCCGTGAAGGAGCCGCGGCCGAGGATCACCTCAGCCCGCCCGCCCGAGAGCGCTTGCAGCGTGGAGAACCGCTGGAAGAGTCGGATCGGATCGTCCGAGGAAAGCACTGTGACGGCGGTGCCCATCCTGATACGGGAGGTTCGCGCGGCGATTGCGCCAAGGATCACTTCGGGCGCGGAGATCGCGAAGTCGTCGCGGTGGTGTTCACCGAGGCCGATGAAATCGACGCCGGATTCGTCCGCGTGCACCGCCTGCGCCACGACATCGCGGATCACCGCATCCTGCGGCTTCATCCGCCCCTCCGCATCAAGGCTGACGTCGCCGAACGTGTCGAGGGCGAGTTCTAGGGTCATTGCGGGGCTCCGGTAAGGCTCCAGCCGCTTCTACCCGGATGGCCCGGTACGGAAAAGCGCGTCCCGCGCACAGCCGACGTGCGGGCTGGAGACAGCGAAAGCCGCTGGCGGAAGTCTCTGCACAAGACTGAAAGCCGGGTCAGCCGTTCTCGCGCAGGACGCTGCCCGCGAGGTAGAGCGACCCGCAAATGAGGATGCGTGCGCCAGGGTCCTTCGCGGCAATGCGCGTCACGGCGGCGACCACGCTCTCGGCCGTCCCGGCCTCGATCCCGGCCTTCGCGGCGGCGGCCTGCGTCTCCTCGGCGGAAAGCGTGTTGGCCTCGCCGGGAATCGAGACGGCGGTCAGCGTCCTTGCCTGTGCCGCGACCGGGCGGAGGTAGCCCGCGATGTCCTTCGTGTTCAGCATGCCGAGGACAAGGTGGGTGGACTTCTTCGGCATCCGCCCGAGTGTCGCGGCCACGGCCACGCCTCCCGCCGGGTTGTGGCCGCCGTCGAGCCAAAGTTCGCAGGCTCCGGCCGCCTCGACCAACGGGCCGTGCGTCAGGCGCTGCATCCGGGCGGGCCAGTGGGCCCTGGTCACCGCGGCCTCGCAGGCTGCCTCGGTCGCGCCAAGGTGGCGGAGTGCTGCCACGGCGGCGCCGGCGTTGTCGATCTGGTGCGGCCCCGGCAGGTTCGGCAAGGGCAGGTCCAGAAGGCCCGTCTCGTCCTGGAAGATCAGCCGGCCGCGTTCTTCCCACGCGTTCCAGTGCTGGCCGTGGACGAGGAGCGGCACGCCGAGCCGCGCCGCCTTCGACTCGATCACGTCCAGCGCGGCTTCCTCCTGCGGGCCGACGACGCAGGGCACCCCGCGCTTGAGTATGCCCGCCTTCTCGCCCGCGATCTCCGGCAGGGTCTCGCCGAGGTATTGCTGGTGGTCGATCGAAACGGGCGTGATGATTGTCAGGCGCGGCCGTTCGACCACGTTGGTCGCGTCGAGCCGCCCGCCGAGGCCGACTTCGAGAAGTGTCCAGTCGGCCGGTGTCCGGGCGAAGGCGAGGAACGCGGCACAGGTGGTGATCTCGAAATAGGTGATCGGAACGTTCGCGTTCGCGCGTTCACATTCTTCGAGAATTTCCGAAAGATATTCCTCCGAAATCAGTTGCCCGGCCAGCCGAATGCGCTCGTGGAACCGTGCAAGATGCGGCGAGGTGTAGGCGTGGACCTTGCCCCCCAACGCCTCGAGCCCGGCGCGGATCATTGCCTGGGTCGAGCCCTTGCCGTTCGTTCCGGCGATATGGATCACCGGCGGCAGCGCGCGTTCGGGGTGGTCGAGCGCCGCAAGCAGCCGCCAGACCCGGTCGAGCGTAAGGTCGATGATCTTCGGATGCAGCGCCATCATCCGGGCGAGGATCAGGTCTGAGCCGTCGGACATGCGGGACCTCTTGGGGATCGCTGCGGGGCCTACTTCGCCTCGGCCTTCACGGCCTCGGGTTTCGGCAGGTCACCCTTCACTGCCGGACCCTGCCTCGTCAGCATCCTGAGGATCGTCGTCAACTCGTCCTTCAGCGCCTTGCGGTGCGTCACCCGGTCGAGCATCCCGTGGTCGAGGAGGTATTCCGACCGCTGGAAGCCCTCGGGAAGCTTTTCGCGGATCGTCTGCTCGATCACGCGCGCGCCCGCGAAACCGATGAGCGCGTTCGGTTCGGCCAGTTGCACGTCGCCGAGCATCGCGTATGAGGCTGTCACGCCCCCCGTGGTCGGATGCGTCAGCACGACGACATAGGGCAGCCGCGCCTCATTCAGCATCTGGACCGCGATCGTGGTGCGCGGCATCTGCATGAGGCCGAGGATGCCTTCCTGCATACGTGCGCCGCCGGCAGCGGAGAAGAGCACGAAGGGCCGCTTCAGCTTCACCGCCCGTTCCGCCCCGGCGATGACGGCATTGCCGACATACATCGACATCGACCCGCCCATGAAGGCGAAGTCCTGCGCGGCGGCGACGATGGGGGTGCGATTCATCTCGCCCTCGGCGACCAGCATCGCCTCCTTCTCGCCGGTGGCCTTCTGCGCCGCCTTCATCCGGTCCGGATACTTCTTCTGGTCGCGGAAGTGCAGCGGGTCGGCGATCGGCTCGGGCACCTTCACCTCGGTGAAGACGCCGCCGTCGAAGAGGGCCGCGAACCGTTCGCGCGGACTGATGGCCAGGTGATGGTCGCAATTGGTGCAGACCTGCAGGTTGTCATCGAGTTCGCGGTGAAAGAGCATGGTCCCGCACTCCGGACACTTCGTCCAGAGGTTGTCCGGAACCTCGCGGCGCGAGAAGAGCGAGTTGATCGTCGGCCGGACGTAGTTGGTGATCCAGTTCATCGCGCGTGCCCCTCGGTCGCCTTGGCGACCCCGAGATAAGCCGCAGGGGCCGCGAATGCAATTGCGTTGGCCGAACCGGGGCGGCTCAGCCCCAGTCGAGCACGACCTTGCCCGACTGTCCGGAGCGCATCGCCGCGAAACCTTCCTCGAAGCGGTCCACGGCGAAGCGGTGGGTGATGACCGCGCGGATGTCGAGCCCGTTCGTCAGCATCGCGATCATCTTGTACCAGGTCTCGAATATCTCGCGGCCGTAGACGCCCTTGATTGTGATCGCCTTGAAGACGATGCGGCTCCAGTCCACCGGGCTTTTGCCGGGCGGGATGCCGAGAAGCGCGATGCGCCCGCCCATCACCATGTTCTCGACCATCTGGTCGAGGGCGGCCTGGTTGCCGGACATCTCCATGCCGACGTCGAAGCCCTGGGCGAGTTTCAGCCGCGCCACCACGTCCTTCAGGTCTTCCTCGGCGACGTTGACGGTGACCACGTCGGCGACCCTTTCGGCGAGCGCCAGCCGCGCCGGGTTCACGTCGGTCACGACCACATGGCGGGCGCCGACATGGCGGGCGACGGCGGCGGCCATGATCCCGATCGGCCCGGCGCCGGTGACAAGCACGTCCTCGCCCACGAGGTCGAAGCTGAGCGCGGTATGGACGGCATTGCCGAGGGGATCGAGGATCGCCCCGATCTCGTCGTCGATCTCGTCGGGCAGGGGCACCACGTTGAAGGCCGGCAGCCGCAGGTATTCGGCGAAGGCGCCCGGTTCGTTCACGCCGATGCCGCGGGTCTCGGGGTCGAGGTGGAAGCGGCCCGAACGCGACTGGCGGCTGTGGTGGCCGATGAGGTGGCCCTCGCCCGAGCAGCGCTGGCCGATGCTGAGGTCGGTGACATTGCGGCCCAGTTCCACGATCTCGCCGGCGAACTCGTGGCCGGTGACAAGCGGCACCGGCACCGTGCGGGCCGCCCAGTCGTCCCAGTTCCAGATATGGATGTCGGTGCCGCAGATGCCGGTCTTCCGGATCCGGATCAGCACGTCGTCGGGGCCGATCTCGGGGACCGGGCGGCGTTCCATCCAGAGCCCCGGCTCGGGCCGTGCCTTGACCAGCGCCTTCATTTCATTCGACATCAGATCACCCCCGTGGCCCGGCCCGCGTCCGCGAAGGCGGCGAGGGCCGCGTCGAGGTCTTCGCCGGTCAGCCGGGCGTTCATCTGGGTGCGGATGCGCGCCTGCCCGCGCGGCACCACCGGAAAGAAGAAGCCCGCGACGTAGACGCCGCGTTCGAAGAGGGCTGCTGCCATCGCCTGCGCCGCCTGCGCCTCGCCGAGCATCACCGGCACGATCGGATGTTCGCCGGGCAGCAGACGGAACCCCGCGGCGGCGAGCCCCGCGCGCCAGTGGCGGGTGTTGGCGAAGAGCCGCGCGCGCTGGTCGTCCGCCGCCTCGACGAGGTCGAGGGCGGCGAGGGCCGCGCCGAGCACCGCCGGCGGCAGCGCGTTCGAGAAGAGGTAGGGGCGCGCCCTTTGCCGCAAGAGGTCGATGACCGGTTGCGGCCCGGCGACATAGCCGCCGAGCGCGCCGCCGAGCGCCTTGCCGAGGGTGCCGGTGAGGATGTCGACCCTATCGGCGACGCCGTGGTGGTGCGGGGTGCCGCGCCCGCCGGGGCCCATGAAGCCTGTGGCGTGGCAGTCGTCGACCATCACCAGCGCCCCCTCCGCCGCGGCCAGCGCGGTGATCTCGGGGAGCCTTGCGAGATAGCCGTCCATCGAGAAGACCCCGTCGGTGGCGATCAGGATATGGCGCGCCCCCCCGGCGCGCGCCTCCCTCAGCCGCGCCTGAAGCTCGTCCATGTCGGAATTGGCGTAGCGGTAGCGCCGCGCCTTGCACAGACGGATGCCGTCGATGATCGAGGCATGGTTGAGCGCGTCCGAGATCACCGCGTCCTCGGGGCCGAGGAGTGCTTCGAAAAGCCCGCCGTTGGCGTCGAAGCAGGCGGCGAAGAGGATTGCGTCGTCCTTGCCGAGAAAGCCGGCGAGCCGCGCCTCGAGTTCCCGGTGGAGGTCCTGCGTGCCGCAGATGAAGCGGACCGAGGCCATGCCAAATCCGTGGTCGTGCATCGCCCTCTCGGCGGCCTCGATCAGGGCGGGATGGTCGGCCAGCCCGAGGTAGTTGTTGGCGCAGAGGTTGATGACCCGGCGCCCGCCGATGTCGACATGCGCGCCTTGCGCCGAGGTGATCAGCCGCTCGCGCTTCATCAGCCCCTCGGCCTCGATCCCCTGCAGGATGCCCGCCAGATGGGCGAGGAAATCATCGCGTCCGGTCATCCGGGGTCTCCTGTCACGGGGGTGCTTCGGGAAAAGCCTAGCATGGTCGCGCGGCGGCGCGACAGGCGGAAATCGGCGTCGCTTGTCGGTCGCCGCCGGGCCGGGCGGCGGGTCCTTCCTTTGCGGTCTTGCACCTTGCCCCCCCGGTCGGCCCGGATTAATGCAGGGTCAGCCATTTCCGCGGGGAGGACAGCCCATGAAGAACCGTCACTTCGACAAGTCTAAACTTCCCAGCCGCCATGTGACCGAAGGGCCTGCCCGCGCCCCCCACCGGTCCTATTTCTATGCGATGGGCATTTCCGAGGAGGAGATCCACCAGCCCTGGGTCGGCGTCGCCACCTGCTGGAACGAGGCGGCCCCCTGCAACATCGCGCTGAACCGCCAGGCGCAGGCCGTGAAGCAGGGCGTGAAGGTCGGCGGAGGCACCCCGCGCGAGTTCACCACGATCACGGTGACCGACGGCATCGCCATGGGCCACGAGGGGATGCGGTCGTCGCTCGCCTCGCGCGACGCGATCGCGGATACGGTGGAACTGACAATGCGCGGGCATTGCTATGACGCGCTCGTGGGGCTTGCCGGCTGCGACAAGTCGCTGCCGGGGATGATGATGGCGATGGTGCGGCTCAACGTGCCTTCGGTCTTCATCTACGGCGGTTCGATCCTGCCCGGCCGGCTGAATGGCCAGGACGTGACCGTCCAGGACGTGTTCGAGGCGGTCGGCAAGCACCAGGCCGGGAACTATTCGGATGCCGAGCTTGCGATTCTCGAGCGTGTCGCCTGCCCCTCGGCGGGCGCCTGTGGCGGCCAGTTCACCGCCAATACCATGGCCTGCGTGTCAGAGGCGATCGGGCTTGCGCTCCTCAATTCCTCCGGCGCGCCCGCGCCCTACGAGAGCCGCGACGAATACGGCATGGCCTCGGGCGAGGCGGTTATGACGCTGATCGAGAAGAACATCCGCGCCCGCGACGTGGTCACGCGCAAGGCACTGGAGAACGCCGCGCGGGTGGTCGCCTGCACCGGCGGCTCGACCAATGCCGGACTTCACCTGCCGGCGATCGCCCATGAGGCGGGGATCGACTTCGACCTCTTCGACGTCACCGACATCTTCCACGACACGCCCTATTTCGTCGACCTGAAGCCCGGCGGGAAATATGTCGCCAAGGACCTCTATGAGGCGGGCGGCGTGCCGGTGGTGATGAAGGAATTGCGCAAGGCCGGCCTGATCCACGAGGACTGCATCACCGCCTCGGGCAGGACCATGGGCGAGGAGCTTGACCGGATCACCCGCGAGGCCGACGGCCGCGTGATCTTCCCCGCCGCCGCGCCGATCACCGCGACCGGCGGCGTCGTCGGGCTGAAGGGCAACCTCGCCCCGGACGGCGCCATCGTGAAGGTCGCGGGCATGACCCCCGAAGAGCAGGTCTTCACCGGCCCCGCCCGGGTCTTCGAATGCGAGGAGGACGCCTTCGAGGCCGTCAAGGCGCGCGCCTACAAGGAAGGCGAGGTCCTCGTCATCCGCAACGAGGGTCCGGCAGGCGGGCCGGGGATGCGCGAGATGCTGGCGACCACCGCCGCGCTGTCGGGACAGGGCATGGGCAAGAAGGTGGCACTTATCACCGACGGGCGATTCTCGGGCGCAACGCGCGGCTTCTGTGTCGGCCACGTCGGCCCCGAGGCCGCGCATGGCGGGCCGATCGCACTGTTGCGTGACGGCGACGTGATCACGCTCAACGCCATCACCGGGGAGTTGTCGGTGGCGCTCAGCGACGATGAACTGGCGAAGCGCAAGGGCGAATGGAAAGGTCCGCGGCCGACGCAGTATGCCACGGGCGCGCTCTGGAAATATGCCCGGCTCGTCGGCGGTGCCCGCCAGGGGGCGGTGACGCATCCGGGCGCCAGGGCCGAGCTTCATGTCTACATGGACCAGTAGGGCGGCCGCACTTCTGCCCGCGCTGGCGCTGTCGGCCTGTGTCGCGGGGATGGCGCCGACCGGCTCCGCCCCGCGCGCGGTTGCGGTTGCCGGCGGCGCGGTAACGGCCACCGGGCCGGCCGGATACTGCGTCGACCGCGCTGCGAGCCGTGGCGGGGCAGAGGGATCCTTCGTCCTCTTCGGCACCTGCGCGGCGCTTTCCGGCACGCCCGCCCCGGGACAGCCGGCGAAGCCCGCGGTGCTGACCGCCTCCGTCGTGCCCGGTGCGCCCGACGAGGCGACCTTCGCGGCCGCGTTCCCGGCGATGGCGCGCTTCTTCGGTTCCGACCCCGGCCGTGCGGCGCTGAGCCGGTCGGGCAAGGCCGGGACCGTCGACGTCGGCGCCGTCTCGTCGCGTGACGCCGTGATCTACCTGAGCCTCACCGACAGCGCCGCCGGTCCCGGCCAGGCGGTCGCGCCCGACTACTGGCGCGCGATCCTCGCGCTGCGCGGCCATCTCGTCACCCTCTCGGTGATGAGCCTTGCGGACCGGCCGCTCACCTCGGCCGATAAGCGCCGGATCCTAGACGCCTTCGTCGCCCGCATGAGGGCCGCGAACGAGGGGGGGGCCGCGGGCTGAGTCGTCTTCGACCGGCTTGCGCGCCCGCGGAAACGCAACGATAACGAATCATCGTTCCCATGTTCCCGTCAAAGGGGTCCCGGTCCGGCGGAATGCGCGACAGATTCGACAGCTATCTCGACCGGCTCCTCGTCCGCCGCGCCCTCGACCGCTGGCGCGCCGTGGCCGAACGTGCCGGGTCGGCCGAACCCTCGACCCTTCGCGACCTTCGCAGCGAGGGCCGGCAGCTTCGCCGTCAGATCGACCGCGCGCTTCATGCGGCCGAAGGTCGGCTCGCACGCGGGGGCGGGGCGCCGGCAATCCCGAAGCCGCTCCTTGCCGACTGGGCCTGGCGGCCGGAAATCTGGTCGGGCCCGGTGACGCCGTCCGGCCTCGCCGGAGTCGCCAACCGCACCTCCTTCGGCGCCGAGGCGAAGATCTTCCACGACTGTGCCGAAAGCGAATTGACACTGCGCCAGGTCGCCAGCGCCCGACCGACCGACCTTGCCCCCTTCGGCCTCAGGATCGACGTCTTCCGCTTCGATGGCTCGTTCCTGTCGCTGGTGCTCGATCTTCCGGCGGCGGGGCTCCACGGGCTCGGCGCCGGCCATGTGGTCCGGCTCGACATGGCGGCGGAAACCGAGCGGCCGCTGGAGATCTTCGCGCGGCTGAATCTGCGCCACGGCCCCAACACCGACGAGATCGTCCGCGAACTGCCCAAGGGCGTGCCGGAGGCGACGGTGGAATTCGACCTCGGCTACACGCGCCTGGACGACCGTCGGGTGGAGGCGGCCTGGCTCGACCTCATCTTCGAGGGTCCCCAGATGAACCAGGTGGTCGTCCGCGACCTGACGCTCAGCCGTCGTCCGAGGGCCCCGCTGTGACGGGATCGGGTGCGAACAGCCTGAGGCTCGAAGGCGCCCGGATCGCGACAGGGTGCTGGCAGGCGGAACTCGTCGCCCCCGGCGCGGACGAGGCGCCCGCAGTCGAGGTCTGGCATCAGGAGGCGCGCCTTGACGGCGTCACCCTCGGCGCGCCGCTGGCGCCGGGTCGCTGGCCCGTGTCGGTTCCGATCCCGACCGCGCTCCTCTCCGACGGAGTGCAGACCTTCCTCGTGCGCGACCCTGCCACGGGGGCCACGCTCGGCCATTTCACCATCGTCACGGGCGTGCCCCTGGAAGACGACATCCGGGCGGAGATCGACCTCCTCCGCGCCGAGCTCGACATGCTGAAGAAGGCCTTTCGCCGCCACTGCGTCGAAACCGGCGGGACCTGATCCACCATCCCGTGACGCAGCGTCCGGCGTGACCGCGGCAAGGACCTCGGGCATCGTCGGCGCCGAGGAGGAGCCCGTAATGTCGCCATATCCGCATCTTTTCGCCCCGCTCGACCTCGGCCATGTCGTCCTGCCGAACCGCGTGCTCATGGGCTCCATGCACACCAATCTCGAAGAGACGAAGGACTGGAACCGCGTGGCTGCCTTTTACGCGGCCCGCGCGCGCGGCGGCGTCGCGCTCATGGTGACGGGCGGCATGGCTCCCAACCGCGAGGGGGGCGTCTTTCCCGGTGCGGCGGGGCTCTTCACGACCGCCGACATCAGCAACCACCGGGTCGTGACGGATCGGGTCCATGCCGAAGGCGGCCGCATCGCCATGCAGATCCTTCATGCCGGCCGCTATGCCTACGGCCCGGACTGCGTCGCGCCTTCCGCGATCAAGTCGCCGATCTCGCCCTTTCCGCCGAGGGAGCTCGACGACGCGGGGATCGAAAAGCAGATCGCTGACATCGCCACGGCCGCGGTGCGGGCGCGCGAGGCCGGGTATGACGGCGTGGAGGTGATGGGGTCGGAGGGCTATTTCCTCAACGAGTTCCTCGTCACCCGCACCAACAGGCGCACCGACCGCTGGGGCGGCAGTCCCGAGAACCGGATGCGCCTGCCCGTCGAGGTGGTCCGCCGCGTGCGTGCCGCCGTGGGGCCGGATTTCATCCTCATCTACCGCATCTCGCTTCTCGACCTCGTGCCGGAGGGACAGACCTGGGACGAGGTGGTGGCGCTTGCGAAGGCCGTGGAAACCGCCGGCGCCTCGATCCTCAATACGGGCATCGGCTGGCACGAGGCGCGCGTGCCGACCATCGCCACCTCGGTGCCCCGCCGGGCGTTCGCCTGGGTAACGAAGAAGCTGATGGGCGAGGTCACGGTCCCCGTGATCACCTCGAACCGGATCAATACGCCCGAGGTTGCGGAGGCCGTGCTGGCCGAAGGCTGCGCCGACATGGTGTCGATGGCGCGCCCCTTCCTCGCCGATCCCGAATTCGTGCGGAAGGCGGCCGAGGACAGGGCGCCCGAAATCGCCCCCTGCATCGCCTGCAACCAGGCCTGCCTTGACCACACCTTCGCGGGCAGGATTTCCTCCTGCCTTGTCAATCCGCGCGCGTGTTTTGAGACGGAGCTTGTGCTGGAGCCCGCCGTGGCCCCTAAACGGATCGCCGTGGTCGGCGCCGGGCCGGCGGGTTTGTCAGCCGCGCTCGCGCTCGATGCGCGCGGCCATGCGGTAACCCTTTTCGACCGCGCGCCCGTCCTTGGCGGGCAACTCAACCTCGCGGCCCGTGTGCCCGGCAAGGAGGAGTTCCGCGGCCTTCTCGACTGGTTCGGCACGATGGTGGCCGAGAGCGGCATCGACCTGCGCCTGTCCACAGAGGCGACGGCCGATGCGGTCGCGGGGTATGACGAGGTTGTGGTCGCGACCGGCGTGCGCCCGCGCGATCCGCAGATTCCGGGGCAGGACGCGCCCCATGTGCTCAGCTACGTCGACGTGCTCACGGGCGCGCCCGTGGGCGAGCGGGCGGTCATCGTCGGTGCGGGCGGGATCGGTTTCGACGTGGCGGAGTTCCTGACACAGGCGGGGGAGAGCCCGACGCTGCATCTTGACGACTGGCTCGCCGAATGGGGCGTGACCGACCCCGGGACGGCCCGCGGCGGGCTCGCGGAGCCGAAGCCCGAAGCGCCTGCGCGGGTCGTCACGCTTCTGCAGCGCAAGCCCGAGAAGCCCGGCCGCAGGCTCGGCCGGACGACCGGCTGGATACACCGCGCTGCGTTGCAGGCGAAGGGCGTGGAGATGATCGGCGGCGTAACATACGAGGGGGTGGAGCCGGGCGGGCTGCGCGTCTCCTCCGGGCCCGGGCGCGAGGGCACGCGCCTGATCCCAGCCGACACCATCGTCCTGTGCGCCGGTCAGGAAAGCGAGCGAAGCCTCGCCGGGACGCTGGCCGCTAGGGGATGTGTGGTCCACGTGATCGGCGGCGCAGATATTGCGGCCGAGCTGGATGCCAAGCGCGCCATCGACCAGGGAACGCGTCTCGCCGCCACCCTGTGAGCGCAATCTGTGACGCTTGCCGAACGGATCGGCGGAAACTTGCCACTTTGGTTCGCGACAATACCCCAGTGTTGTCCGTCAGCCTCCGCAATATTGCCCGAATTGCCCGCGATACCGGTCCACGGCGGGCAATGTATTTGACGGGTGCACAATGGACCGACTGACGGAAATGGAGGCTTTCGCCACCGTCGTAGACCAGGGGGGGTTTACGGATGCCGCAAAGAAGATGGGGATATCGAAATCCGCCGTCTCGAAACACGTTTCTTCGCTGGAAGCGCGCCTGGGGGCGCGGCTTCTGAACCGCACGACGCGCCGGGTGTCGCCGACCGAGATCGGTCTGGCCTACTACGACCGGGCACGCCGCGTGCTGAACGACGCCGGCGAGGCCGATGCGCTCGTCACCTCGATGCAGTCGGCGCCCTCGGGCCTCTTGCGCATTTCGGTGGCTACCGACTTCGGCGTGAACCTCCTGTCGCCGATCCTCGGGGACTTCCTTCTGGAATATCCCGACATCACCGTGAACATGGTGCTGAACAACCGCTATGTGGAGTTGATCTCGGAAGGCTTCGACATGGCCATCCGGGTGGGTGAACTGGAAGACTCCACGCTCCGCGCCCGCAAGCTGACCGAGACCGTGAAGCGGATGGTCGGCTCGCCCTCCTACTTCCAGAAATACGGCCGCCCGACCAAGATCGACGACCTGAACGAACACAAGCTCCTGCACTATTCCAACCAGGCGTCGGGGAACGTCTGGAAGATCACCGCGCCCTCGGGCGAGAAGCGGCAGGTGCGGACGGCGGGCTGGCTGACGGTCAACGACGGCCAGTCGCTCCTCAATGCCGCGATCTCCGGCCTCGGGATCGCATACCTGCCATCGTTCCTCTATTCCGACGCGATGAAGCAGGGCCTCGTGATCGACGCGATCCCCGACCTTCCGGTCGAACAACTCGGCATCTACGCGGTCTATCCGCCGGGGCGCTTCACTCAGCCCAAGGTCCGCGCCTTCATCGACTTCCTCGCCCAGGCCTTCGTGGACAAGGGGCCCGACGCCTGGTGAGTCCTGCCGTCGCGGCGGTGCCGGTGACGATGCGACCTCAGCGGGTCGAGGTGATCATCGCCTCGACCCTTCGGTTTTGGGTCCGCCCTTCGGGGGTCAGGTTCGAGGCGAGCGGACTCAGGAAGCCCACGCCATCCGCCGAAAGCTGCGCCGGGTTTGCGCCGTAGTCGGCGACGAGCCGCGCCATCACCGATTCCGCGCGCTTGCGCGACACCGCGACGTTGGCGGCGAGTGTCCCCTCCGCATCGGTGTGACCGACGAGCGCGATGGTCTTGTCGGGATTGGCCTTCAGAAACTCCGCCAGGGCCGTGAGCGAGGGGAATTCGCCCGCGCCAAGCTCGGCCGCGCCGGAAGCGAAGCGCAGGTCGTCGAGCACGACCTTGCCGCGCGCCACAAGCTGGTCGCCGAGCGAATCCGGCGCCGGCACGCTTTCGCGCGGGCTGAACTCCGCCGCGGCGATGGGCAAGGGCTCCACCAAGGCCGCGCCGACGCGGGTCATCTGGACATAACCGCTGTCGGAGGACCTGCTGACCAGCAGGCTCACGTAGTCAGACGCGCCACCGGTTTCGCGCTGCGCCGAAAGGAAGCGGAAATCACCGAGGTCGACATGCATTTCAGGCTCGGGGAGGCACGGCATGGCGAAGCGGAAGTCGAAGCCGCCGCAATCGTCGGAATTGCACTCGAACAGGACCTCGAACCCCTCGCGTCCGAGTTGCTCACGCAGGCTCGCAAGCAGCGCCATCGTGGTGAGGTTGCCGTCGCGTATGCGCCAGGCGGTCTGCGTGACCTCGCCCTCCGTCCGGATCGTCTCCATCCGGCCGTCCGTCCAGGGGCCGACCGGCAGCGCATGGCTGCCGAGTTCCGTCCGATCCTCGGCCGTGCGCATGGCCGACGGCGGCAGCGAGAGCGTCGGCGCGGCCTCGGCGGCGGGGGCGATGAGGGCGAAGAGGAGCGCGATCCGTCTCATCGGTGCGCCCCGTGGTAGTCCGGGTTGGGCTCCATCGCGGTGGCGGAGGCGATCCGGTTGGTCATGTTGAAGAAACCCGTGACCGACGCGATGTCCCAGATGTCGCGGTCGGAG